>NZ_JBFRTQ010000062.1:0-22453 GCF_041474195.1 Vibrio sp. 10N.222.52.C3
AAGCTAAGTGTGTCTAAATTTCATTCATCTAACTAAGATAATATGTAATTTGACTCACATAAACAACAGATCCTTACATTCACGCAAACGTTATTGCTTACCAATTGATTGCGTATCAAAAGAAAAACTCATTAACACCTTTTCAGAAGGGGGTTCTGCAAATGATTGTTCCGCAGAATGCTGAGTAAAGCCGATAAAACCTTCCCCAGTAAGTTTATTCTGTGATTGCGAACCTGGCTGCTGAGCTACCTCCAATGTCTGAATTTGTATACGATCACCCAGTAAAAGTTGGTCGACTAACACCACACGGCTTCGTTGCTGGTCATGCTTAAACAGGCCTAGATAATAGAAAACACCGCTGCCTTGGTTAGATATCCACATCGGCGCGACAAAGAAACTCGCCTTGCCCAACGTGGCGGCTGAAAGATTATTGGTGTCTACCGTTACCACACCGCGCTCAACACCTGAGTCATAGCGTCCAAACGCGATGGCTCTAGGCTCATCAACTTCATTGATAAAAGCGTAGGCGTTAGTCTCAGGAACTTTAATTGTCCATGGATTGGTCGTCTTCAAATCAAAAACGGTTTCTACGACTGGGTCATAACTCACTTGAGAAGAAGGAAACTTCGCCAAGAGCCCTTCATCACTTAAGCTAAAGCGATAAATACCCGCTACTATCACCACAACCAGCATGACAATTGGAATCAGTAGAATCAGAGGGATAGGTAAGATTTTCTTTTTCATGGGCAATTATATTCTTTTGTTTTCATCCAGTTGTGCAGACCATAAAGGGCTTTAGTATAATTATCAATACAGGGTTAACCAGAAGTGGAGCATGGATGGATATCAATCATATTAAAGATAGAAATATCAGAAGTTGCGAATGCCGCTGTGGAGCAGTCAACCTAGTATGCCGAGGTGAACCTCAACGTACATCTGTCTGCCATTGCTATGAGTGTCAGAAACGCACCGGAAGTGTGTTCGGCGTTCAGGCTCGGTTCCCAATAGAACAAGTTACACTCAGCGGTGAAGTGACCTCTTTTTCACGCATCAGCGATACGGGTAATGAAGTCACCTATCAGTTTTGTCCCAAGTGTGGCACCACCATGCTTTTGCAGTCGGTTGCCGCCGCTGATTTTTATATCGTCCCGCTCGGATTATTTAAAGAGCAAGACTTTCCGCTACCGAGCTTTTCAGTCTACGAAGAACGCAAACACGGCTGGGTCAAATTTGACCATCAAATGAGTCACTACAACTAGCCTGTTACTGACCTTAATCTCGATAAAGCAACAGCATTAGAACAAACTGCAATACTGTTGCCTAAGATCAAATATCAACGCACCACAGCGCTAGCGTATCTTTTGTCTAGCGTTATAATCTTGCTCCTCTATTTAACCCAGGGTGAACCACATGATTTCTAAGTTACCTCGCTGGGTTGAATACGGCGCCCTTTTGTTAGCTGGTCTTGCTGGCAGTGTTAATGCTATCGGCTTACTTGGCTTCCAACATCAAGCTATCTCCCATATCTCCGGCACCATGTCTTTGCTAGGCAGTAGCCTGCTTACACCGACCTCGGCTTCTGTTCACCTCCTATTGGTGATCATGAGCTTCATGTTAGGTGCGGCGTTCAGCGGGTTCTTTATTGAAAACCAAGCATTGAAGTTAGGACGCCGTTACGGTGTTGCACTATGTATTGAGGGTGGATTGCTGTTTTTGGCGCTGTGGACACTGTTGCAAGGCTATACTTCAGGTCAGTATTTCGCTTCAGCCGCGTGTGGTTTGCAGAACGCGATGATCACCACTTACAGCGGGGCAATCATTCGAACAACACACATGAGCGGGATCATTACCGATCTTGGGATCATGATTGGCGCTCGCTTAAAGGGGATGCCTTTTGACCGCCGTAAAGCCAAACTGCTAATTTTCATTGTGGTTGGCTTCCTGTTTGGCGGCTTAATTGGCGCTTGTCTGTTCCAACGCTTCGAAATCTTGGCATTGGCTTTCCCTGCCTCTTTTGCTTTCATTATTGCGTTTAGCTACTGGTTATACTTGACCTATCGAACTGAAACCCCAGTCAATTTATAAATATCTGGCAATATAACCTCAAACTACGTAACATCCGCAACACTTTATTCTAAACTCTTAATACGTTGCAGAATAACCAGTATGAATATTTAGCTATATTTGATGAATAGTATTGCAAGCGATATTAATACTGGGTAATCTTGCACCCAATGAGAAAATACGGACGTTTAGTGAATAAAAATGCCAAGGATGTGGCTTTTTTACGTGTAGAAATTCGAGAACAATAACATGTCTAACAACAAGAATACTGCTCAAACAGAGAAATCTAAAGGCAGTTTCTGGGTTTTCTTAATCCCATCATTGATTGGTTTATTCCTTTTCATGGCGCCAATCAGCTATCAAGGTGATCTAACCATCCCTGTAGCTATCTTAGCCAAATCAATTCAAGCGGTTTTCGGTGAATATCTAGTTCCTATCATCACTGCGATCGTTGCTTTCATGTCTGTAGCTTCAGTTTTAAGCTCCATTTTTAAGCCTACATTCATTACATCAAATTCATTTTTAAACGGCCTTTTCAACCCATCTCCACTGTGGTTGCTGGTTCGTTTAATTGGTGGTGCTGCAGCCGTTATGGCTTTCTTCCAAGTTGGGCCTGAGGTTATTTGGGAAGAAAATACTGGTGGTCTGGTTCTAGAAGGCCTGCTTCCGACACTGTTCTCAGTATTCATCTTTGCTGGTTTGCTACTTCCGCTTCTACTTAACTTTGGTCTACTAGAGCTGTTTGGCACGCTACTAAGTAAAATCATGCGTCCAATCTTCAACCTACCAGGCCGCAGTGCTATTGACTGTATGGCTTCTTGGTTGGGTGACGGCAGTGTTGGTATCCTGCTTACAAGCAAACAGTACGAGAAGAAATTCTACACTCAGCGTGAAGCTGCGGTTGTTGGTACGACTTTCTCAGCAGTATCTATCACATTCAGTCTTGTGGTTATTGCTCAGGTAGAACTAGAGCACCTGTTCCTACCTTTCTACGCAGCAATCTGTTTAGCGGGTATTGTGGCAGCGGTGATCATCCCTCGCCTTCCACCACTAAGCATGAAGAAAGATACTTTCATTGATGGCAGCAAGCCGCACAAAGACGCTGACGCGATCCCAGCAGGTCACTCAACGTTCTCTTGGGGTCTTGAGCTAGCGGTAAATAAAGCATCTCAAGTAAAGTCGGCTAAATCTGTATTTGGCGAAGGCGTTCGTAACGCCGTAGATATGGTATTTGGCGTACTGCCTGTTGTTATGGGTTTAGGTACAATGGCACTGGTTATTGCGGAATACACGTCTGTGTTCTCAATCCTAGGTCAGCCTTTCATTCCATTCCTAGAGCTACTTGGTGTTCCTGAAGCGGTTGCAGCATCTGAAACGATTGTTGTTGGTTTTGCGGATATGTTTATTCCAGCAATCCTTGCGGCTTCTATCGACAACGAGATGACTCGCTTTGTTATTGCAGCAATGTCGGTAACTCAGCTGATCTACATGTCTGAGGTGGGCGCTCTACTTCTAGGCAGTAAGATTCCAGTGAACATCTTAGAACTGTTTATTATCTTTATTCTACGTACGTTAATTACGCTTCCAGTTATCGCTGGTGTAGCGCATCTAATATTCTAAATTAGATACTACTTATGTAACTCAATAAAGATTCAGTTTATAAAGCCTCACTTTTGTGGGGCTTTTTATTTGCGAAAATATATACACAGTATTATTTGGAGTTCAATTAATTTATAAGCTCTGCATGTCATTTGATTTCATATCGTTTGTTCACCCCGCCTCTTTTTAATAGAAAACTGAACGCATAACTATCAAATTAATACATTCTTAATTCCTCCTTAAACTCCGTCTAGCCCCATTCCCCAACTCATTGAACCAAATACTAAAAGCAACAAATATGCGCTTTAGTGAATTTTGCATTGTTTAGGTTGTTGTATTTTTGTAGTCTATTTTGTGAAATTACATTCAAGTAAAATCCAATCTAGTCGATATATATAATTACAAAAACACGATTAACTTTAGTCTTCGCAAAGCCTGTGAGAAGGGGAAAACTCAATGAAATTTAGCCATAAGGTGGTTGCTGCATCATCAGCCTTGCTGCTAGTGACAGTATCATTGCTTTCAATACAACAACTTTACACTGTAAGAAGTGCAGTAGAAAACCACGTCAATGCGAGCCTGAAAGAGATGGTCTCGGGCGTGAAAAATACCGTCGTATCGGAGATGAACGCCAAGAAAGCGTTGGCTCAATCGACGACTGAAGTCATCGAGATCAACCCTGAAGATCGCGCTTACGTTAAAGAAATCTTAGAAAAGCCAAAGCTTAAAAACAGCTTCCTAGCGGTTGGTTTTGGTTATGAAGCAAACGGTTTCGTTATTGAAAATGATGATGGTTGGGATGCCGGTCCAGACTACGACCCACGAATTCGTCCTTGGTACATTGATGCTAAATCCAAAAACAGTTTAGTTGTTACCGCTCCTTATGTGGATGCATCAAGTAAGAAAGTCATCATATCAGTAGGTACTCCAGTTAAAGACAACGGCCGCTTTACTGCGGGTATGTTCTACGACCTAGAATTGACGAACCTTGCTACCTTGGTCAACCAAGTGAACTTGTTTGATGCGGGTTACCTGTTCCTAGTAACAGCCGACGGCACCACGATTGCTCACCCAAATGCGAAAAACAACGGTGAAACGCTATCAAGCTACATGCCACAAGCGACTATTCGTGAAGGCTCTCAAGAAATTGAAGTCGACGGCAAAATGTTCCTAGTTAATTTCACCCACATCCCTAGTGAAGATTGGTATATAGGTGCAATCCTCGATGAAGAGATCGCGTTCCAAACCGTTGAAGAATTGAAGAACAGCTCAATGATCTACTCGTTGATTGCAGTTATTCTCAGCATCATTGCACTGACTGTTCTGATTCGTGTGTTAATGCGTCCACTGGATGCGCTTAACCAAGCTATTCAAGATGTGGCGAGCGGTCAAGGTGATTTAACTAAGCGCCTAGATACCAACACAGACCAAGAGTTCTCTGACCTAGCGAAAGGTTTCAACACCTTTACTGAAAACCTGCAAAATCAGATCATTCAATCGAAAGCGATTGGTGTTGAAATTAAGCGTGGTACTGAAATCACGGTTAAAGGTGCAGGCGAATCAGCGAAAGCGATGAATACCCAACTGGAAGAGCTTGAACAGTTAGCGACTGCAATGAACGAGATGGCGGTTACTGCAACTGAAGTTGCAAACAATGCTCAAGGCGCAGCAGCGGCAGCCCGTGAAGCAGACGAAGCAACGCTAGACGGCACATCTGTCGTAAGTGACACCACTCAAGCGATTGATAACCTTTCAGCACGTATCGACCAAGCGGTTGCCGAAGTACAAGTACTTGAATCAGCAACAGCCAACATCGAAACAATTCTAAAAGTAATCAACGATATTGCAGACCAAACCAACCTACTGGCATTGAATGCGGCTATTGAAGCGGCGCGTGCTGGTGAATCAGGCCGTGGTTTCGCAGTCGTTGCCGATGAAGTTCGTACTCTGGCACAACGTACTCAAGAATCAACTACGGAAATCCGCAACATGATCGAGCAGCTCCAAGCGGGTGCAAGCTCAGTATCGAACGCGATGAACCAAAGTAAAGACACAGCCACTGACGCCGTTGAACGCGCTCAGCAAGCGAACTCTTCACTTGACCGTATCCGTGACGCGATTCAACGCATCTCAGATATGAACATCCAGATTGCTTCAGCGGCAGAAGAGCAGAGCTTAGTAGCGGAAGAGATCAATAACAACACTGTTAAGATCAAAGACCTTTCAACACAAGTATCAACAGCGGCCCAAGAAGCGAATACCGCAATGCAGCAGCAAACTGACAATGTTCGCCAACAAGACGAGCTATTGAATAAGTTTACGGTTTAACCAAGGTTTGGCTCAGTTGCCGTTTGGCTGAGTCGCCATTTGGTTTAGTTACCGAGCAATAGCTTAAAATAAAAAGCCCCGATTACTGATTGCCAGTAAGCGGGGCTTCTCTTTCTAGTCTATCCAAGTTAACTCGTGACAGGCTTCAATTCATTCGTCGTTAACATCATGCATTGGTTCGATTCCACCTTGATGGTTAAATCCTTACCAACACATTCAAACACATCATCCGACAGTAAATCGGTTACCGCACCAGTCCAATTTAATGAGGCTGTTTTGCTTCGCTTCGACTTGTTGATCACCACAATGCCTTTATCGCCACGGACAAACACCAACAAATCATCATTCGCTTCAACCACACGCATCGCTTCGCCATGAACATGGTTATGGAATTGAATCATGCTTTTCATGTAAGGCGCTTGCCAGTCGTTAAGCCAACGAGGCTGACCGCTCTTGTCCAGAATACCGCTGGTGCTCAGTTCACTGTAAACAAGCGGCACACCGCCGTCTCGACCAAGAATGAAAGCATGAGCCAATCGCTCATCCACTTCATCCATCACATGCTCCAAAAACACCTCGTTATTGGGAATATCATGAGTGACCGCAAACGTGATCGCTCGCATATTCGACAGAGCCTGACCAAAACAGTATGGGTTAATCAAAGACTTAAAGCTGCCCTGCTCTTCAAATGCTTTGAAGATGGTGTTGAACAACGGGAAATCGTAAGCGCCTAAGCGAGTGTGTTTAAGATAAGGCTCAAGGAACAGCTCATACTCTTCTTCTGTCGCGCCGCCATCGGTAATGATCTCACCGAAGATGTGCATTTCTTCGCAGATGTCATCCGTCCACACCTTGCGTAGGTGTGCCAGTGTCATATGCTTTGCCGCATCAATGCGAAATCCTTTCACACCAATCTCTTTCAGTGCTTTTAGGTAGGCTCTTTGTTGTGCCACCACATTATCGTTATCGAGTAGCGTTGGCAGGCCAGGATCGCTGGCGCCACCGGTAATACGCCCGTTTTGCACTTCCCACGTGTCTTTCCAGTTCTTGATACCAAACGCTTCCACGAAGTCGTTCTCATCAAAAAGAGGCTCAGAAAGGTCACCAAACAAACGTATGGATTCATAATAGTCAGCATCTTTTTGATAAGACGCCATGTCTTGCTGATTGGGATACGTTAGATCACCGCGGATACCCGATTCGTTGGCCATGTGGTTAAACACCACATCCACATAAGTACGAAGCCCATGTCGCTTTAACGTGTCGACCATCGCTTTAAAATCTTGTGTGTCACCCAACTGATTATCGATCACACGATAGTCTTGGGGCTGATAGCGTTGCCACCATTGAGTACCAGAATTTCGATCGCAACCTTTAGGGCCGCGCAGCGATTTCATCGCCGGTGATACTAAAACAGATTTATAACCCAACTCTTGGATCAGTGGGGCGTTCTTCATTACGTCAGCGTAGCACCAGTCAAAGGCATGCAATATGACATCTGTCGCTGGTTTGCTTAACATAGCTGAACTCTCCATGTTGTTCTCCTACCAAACTCGTTTACAGCTTTTTAGAAAAGGCAAAGGCTAAAAGGCAAAGCTGCAATAAATTTCCTCAAGAATGGCATTTATTATATGAGTTACTCATTAAAAACCCTCCTCCTCCTACCAATTACTCACGGTGGATGGTTGAGGGCGTAGCACCAATTATCGCATAACGTCTGGGATGAACACTCAACCGTAGTGCTTTAAAACGCGCACAAAAGTCACAAAAAAGGAGCGTATATACGCTCCTTTTATTCAATCTAACACATATTTATAACTAAGTTCTGTAAAGAACCTTCACGACGTGCCAGCCAAATTTTGTTTTCACAAGGTGTGGTACAAGCGTCTCGCCAGAGAAACAAACCTTATCAAACTGAGGCACCATTTGACCTTTTTTGAACTCACCTAGGTCGCCGCCCTTTTTACCAGATGGACAGGTTGAATGTTTCTTCGCTAGCGTTTGAAATTTAGCGCCCTTTTTAAGCTGCGTCATGATGTCTTCTGCTAGTTCTTTATGCTTCACCAGAATATGAAGCGCTGCTGCTGTTCTTGCCATGATAATTCTCAGTTTGTTGCTGTCTGCTTGTCGACTAACCATCGACAGCGAGTATTTAGAGTGATTTTAACCCAAGAACCGCTATTCTTCACTCTATAACCGAAAACAACTGCCTTAAAGGCCATTAAAAACCGCATCGCGACTTGCTGCGGCTTCCATTTCCCTTTAAATTAATCCTTATAAATTAAGCGCGTATTAAGTAGGAGCCACTTATGGCCAAACCGATCAGTAAAGCGAGTCAGTCACAGGGAATGTTGATGTTCAAGTTGTCCCTCACTCAAAGTTTTGCGATTGGCACGCTTAAGGTCAGAGAAATCGTCCCTTTTCAGCCGATGACTCAGATCCCCTACTCCCATCATCACGTGATTGGTACAGTGACTATCCGCGACCTTACAGTTCCTGTGATTGATATGTCCGCTGCGATTGGCTTCCGTCCGATAACACCCGCTGAATACCAAGATTGTGTACTCATCGTTACTGACTGTTTGAGAACAGTTGTGGCGTTCTTGGTTCGTTCAATTGATAAAATCATTGAATGCGACTGGAAGAGCATTGAATCTCCACCCACCAGTGTGGGTCGCAATGTGTTTGTAACGGGTATTACACGTTTTGAAGACCGTATTGTGCAAATGCTCGATGTGGAACTGCTGCTTTCTAAGATCTACCCAGCTTATGAGAATGCTCATATCCCGATGCTGACCGATGTAGAAAGGGAACGCCTCAAAGCATTGAACATCTTATTAGTGGATGACTCTTTGATTGCACGTAAACAGTTATCTGATGCCTTAGACAGCATCAACATCCCTTACAGCATATGTAACAACGGCTTAGATGCCATCGACCTAATGCGACGCCAAGCCAGCGCTGGCAATGCCATTGATCTTCTGGTGAGTGATATCGAGATGCCGGGATTAGATGGTTATGAGCTTGCATTTGAAGTGCAAAACGACAGCGCTTTAAGTCACGCTTACTGTATTTTGCATACCTCACTGTCCAGTGAGATCTGTGTCGACCGTGCTAATCAGGTGGGGGCGCATGAAGCGCTTGAGAAGTTCAACGCGGGTGAATTAATCGAAGCTATGCTACGCGGCGCAAAAGTCTTAAACGGCGCCTCTACGGCTGCTTAGGCTCTGTTATAGAAGCTAAACCTGGCATAGTGCTCAATGGTTTAGCTTCTTAGTCTCTTCTTTCTTCAAATCTTAATAAGAATAGAGCTAACCGTTAGTCTTTGTTTTCTGGCATAGACTTTTTCGGCATAGAGTAGCTCTTACTCACAAATGCCACTTCCTCGACTTCATTCACATGATTGGTAAAAGAGGCCAATGCATAGAGAGTGTTCGCGACTAGGTTGGCGTATTTAAAAAGAATCGGGTCTGGCGACTTTTTGCTTTCATGATGTTCAATACTCACCAAAGCTCGCACAACTTTCTTAGCCTGACAACGACACAAGTGAAGTTCACTAGACACTCGGTGTCCACCGGGTAAGACAAAGCCTTTAACCCCCCCTTCTAACTGCTCACGGATACGATGATAATCTTGTTTGAGCTCGACCAATTCAGACTCGGTGATGGCAAGCTTACCGCGCACAGAGCCATTCAAATGGTAGATGTTTGGCTGCAAGCGTTGCAGGATCTCACGAACCTGAGGCTCTAGCTCTAAAGACAACACCAATCCAACTCGGCAACAAAGTTCATCCGACAAAATCTCAAAATCACAGATAGGACTGTCTTCATAGATAAACGGATAACAAAACTCGTCCCAATCTCGACTTACTGGTTTCACGTACCGATCCTTACACATAAATAGTCATCAAACGTCAATATACCAAACTCTTTGATTTAGACATAAAAAAGCCCTCACATTGGAGGGCTCCTGAAGAAGTAGGTTAAACGAGATTACTCGTTAGACACTTTTTTGTGGCCTTCTTGTAAGTGAACGAAATCCACCAGATCGTCGCCTGACACTTGGTATGCCTGACCAAAGCCTTTAACGAACAGGCCGTTCTCTGCTTTTAGGTTGAATAGAGAGAAGTCTTGAAGTTGGCTCAAACCATCAATGATTTCACCAAAACGCTCTTGCATCTGGCCGATCACTTGAGTCCAAAGTTCCGTTTCACGTTCAACAACACTTGCTTGAGCATCAAACGTTAAACGCTTGCGTGCGTAAAGCTGCTTCGAGCTCTCTTCGTCTTCAATCATCATCAAAGAGACTTGAGGGTTCGCTTTCAAGTTACGAGCATGACGAGCAATATCAGAAATTAGAACAAAGTAACCTTCTTGGTTCTGAACGAACGGTGCGTAACTTACGTTCGGGCGACCTTCTTCATCAACCGTTGCAAGTTGAAGGGTACGGCGCTCTTGGCGAAACTCTTTAATTTCTGGACCTAGGCGACCTTGTAGACGTTCTTGTTTTACTTGCTGTTCCATGGGTAATTCCTTTATTCACTTTCTCTGATTTATTATTTTTGCTCGAGGTTGAGCGATCATTAGCGAACTAAACGATCCTCGAGCATTGATGTCTTATAAACTATTACTGCTGATTCTGTTTAAGCTTGTGCTTTTAGCGCTTTGAAGCGTTCTACTTGGTCGGCAATAAGCTCACGCTTTTCATTGCGGCCTAGGTAGATCTTGAAAATGTTCTCGCCCGTTTCACTGAAGAAACCGAAGTAATGACTTTCACGACCCATGAACGCTTTGCTCACTAAACCGATCTGTTTGACATTGTCGAGTTTCAGGTGACCATGAAGCTCGCCTTCTTTGCCCATCAGATTGTAGTAACCACGCGCTACTTTACCTTTAGGGAACGGCGCTTTTACTTCAAAGATTGAGCCGAATGAATGCACGATTGTGGTCACAGGGCCCCAACCCACTAATCCTTCTAGAATTTCTTGAGCACGGCTGCCATCTAGCATTACCGCCATGTCGTTTGGAAAAGCAGCAACCACTTCAACCTCTGAAACACCTAGCTTCTCAGCAATTGCTGTTGGCAGTAGTTTTGGCTCTTCTTCTAAAATTAGAGCTACGCGTTGTTCTAGAGTTTCTGTCATTTCTAATGTTGTATCTGTCATTGAATATGTTCCGTATAAACGAGTAAGTTATAAACTAAAAATTCGATATTAAGCGTGCTTCAAACTTGCATGCGGGTGTACGCCCGAACCTGACGCTTTAGGCGCTGGGTGCATAGCTTGGTATTCAGCGTTAAGCACTTGAATCACACTCTGCGCTAGGCTTACCGCCCAAAAGCTGCCAGCAATAGTCAGGCTCAGATAATCTTCCGAAAGCTCAACTAAACCGTTCTTTTCCCAATGCGCGAACAAAGGCTTGAGGTAGTCGAACGTATCTTGCCCCATAAATCTCGGTAGCGTACTTCTTCTAACAACACCAGAATCGAAACCTGCCTTTAATGTTGAGAAGATAGGCTCTAATGAGCTTTGCTTAGTCATCATGGCAATAGGTAATTGACCTTGCTTTATAGACTCCATGTAGCTGTCTAAAGTTCGATGCTGCATCACACCATGACCGCCGATGTTGCCACCAGCGCCACAACCAATGGGTAGAACTTCGGCATAAGTTTTCGCTAAGCTGTTGTAAATGCTGCGTTCGCGGTTATCACGAGTCCAGTGGTTTACGCTCAGTTGCTTGACCTTATTTTTTGCCATGAACTCCACACCCGCCAAATACATGCTCGCCTTATCTGGCGTATTCGCAGGCGGTGGGATTTTTCCTTTCTCAACAAGATTAAGCATAGGTGCATTGCCCGCAACAATCAGTTGGTAGAGGTCAATGCCGTGTGCGCCAGTAGACATGTAGTCTTCTAAATCTTGTTGGAACACTTCCATAGATTGGTGTGGTAATCCGTATAACAGATCAAGAACGATTGGCGCTTGCTCGGTGCGGCTTAGTGAACTGATACGTTCTAGCACAACCTCTCGGTCATCTAGGCGCTTAGCACTACGTCGAACCTGAGTATTGAAACTTTGAATACCGAACGAGAAACGATTGAAGCCACCTTCAAGCGCACGATCAAACATCTCGTCACCAAATCGATTGATGCGCCCTTCCAATGTCATCTCAACATCGTTTGCTAGTGGGAAATATTGACGAATCGCTTTACCCAGCTGCTCAACTTGTTGAGACGACAAATCGGTGGGAGTTCCGCCACCAATATAGACGGCGTGAAATAGTCCAGACTGAGCCCAAGGTGTTTTGGCTTTCTGCTTTAGCTCGACCATCAGTGCATCGAAATACTCATCCACTAATTTACGGCTTGCGGCATTTTGGAAGAAATTGCAGAACGTACAACGCACACGACAGAAAGGAATGTGGATATACAAGCAACGCGTATCCTGTTTTTTCCCTTCACTCAGCATCAGTTCGTCAAAGAGTTCTAACTTCTTACTGGGGTCGACCGGAATTGAACTTCCTCCGGCGTGTGCAGAATGCTTTTTCGCAAACGCAAAACGAAGCGGATCAGGGCTAGAAACGCCCAATATTGATTCGTCAAATTTATAAATATTAAGACTCATATAATCTCTCTAAACACTTACATAGCAAAGTCTGGAAGACTATTCGCTAAAAACTGAGAGAATCATAAATACACGCAAATGATAATGCAATTGATAATTGATCTTATTTAGATTCTAAGCAATAATCCGATACAGAATTTTGATTTGGTAAAGGATTGATTGTGAACGTTCCTAGATATGTTATTGCAGGCGGTGCATCGTTAGTGATTCATGCCGCGTTGTTGTTTGTCGCTCAAGAATCCAAAGTATTTGCGATGCCTGCAGGTAGCCAATCGAACACGGTATCGATCAACTTCACTCCTAAGAGCGTTCCTTCACAAGCTCAGCAAAAAACAATCACAGAGCCAGTTAAACCTGAGCCAATAAAAGAAACCGTCTCACAAGCCGAACCAAAAACGGTTGAGCCAAAGCAAGCTAAGCCAACCCCAAAGAAAAAAGCGATCACCAATAAACCTCAACCAAAGAAAGTTGAGAAAAAAGTGATTGAGCAAAAGGTTGTCGAGAAGAAGCCGGTTCAAAAGAAACCAGTAACTGAGAAAAAGGTAGTTAAGAAAGAACGCCCAAAACCAGCCACTCAACCAGAGAAACTGGCCGACAAGAAAGTCGATAAGAATATGGACGAGTCTGCCAACCAGCCTCAGGAAGTACATCAAGGCGTATCAAACCAAGAGCCGGTTTTAGTCACTAAGCCTTCGTTCTCTGCGCGTCCTACCCCACCGAATTACCCTCGCCAAGCAAGACGTCGTGGCGTTGAAGGTGTCGCGACTTATGAGATCTGGCTAGACGCTGAAGGCAAACAAATTAAACAAGCATTAGTAAATTCATCAGGCGCGCTAATGCTCGATAACGCCGCATTAGATGCCATTAAACAATGGAAATTCTCACCTCACACTGTCAATGGTCGAGCGATTGCTCACCGAGTACAAATACCTGTTCGTTTTAGGTTGGATTAATCATGCAACAAATCAGTTACTTACAAGATCAACTTGGCTTAATGACTTGGCCTCTTCTTATCTGCTCAGCATTAACAGCAATGATCATCGCTGAACGTGTCTTCCAAGTCATGCTCAGCATTGGTGTGGGCAAACGTGCTATTCGTCGTGAGCTTAACCAAATTTCACCAACCAACAGCAAAGAGATTGAAGCGCTTGCTCAGTCGATTTCAGGTAAACGCCCGCTCTTGTACAAGGGCGTGTCAATGTTGCTTGCTCACCACTCTTTCTCAAAAGGGTTACGTGAAGATGCCGCTGGGATCTGGCTACAAGAAAAACGCCACCAGCTTCATGCAGGTTTAAGACTGCTTGGTTTGATCGGCGTGATCAGCCCACTCATCGGCTTGCTTGGTACGGTACTTGGTCTTATTGAGATGTTTAAAGGCGTTGCCGCGACAACAGGCAGCATCACGCCTAATGATTTGGCAGACGGTCTTGGATTAGCAATGCGAACCACAGCAGCAGGTTTGATGATTGCGCTTCCTGCTATTTCTGGTGCTCAGCTACTAGGGCTATGGGCCGATCGAGTGCTGGCTCAATTGGAGCATACATTGAACTATGTGAATGTGTGGCTAGAAGGCATGTCGATTCAAACCAATCAGTCAGATGATACTCAAGGTAAGCCTGTCAACAAAACCTCTATCGGTGATGTGAGCCAAGCATGATTAAAACGCCCCACTCATCTCACACACAGAGCCTAGCGCCGGACTTAACACCGCTGCTCGACATCATTTTTATCGTGATGGTTTTTCTATTGCTTACGGCATCGGTAAAGCTGGAATCGCTAGAAGTTGAGCTGCCAAGCTCGGATGTTAAAAACGTTTCTGAAGTCCACAAGGATTCAATTAGCGTCAATATTTTAGACCGCGAACCCTACTGGGCAATTAACGGCCAAGAATACATCGACTGGGAAAACTTCAAGATTGCGCTGTTAGAAGAGACTGGTTCAACGGATAAAAAACCGATCATCATTGGCGCAGATAAAGCCGCTAACGTGGAGAACCTAGTGAAGTTGCTTTCATTCCTTCAAGAAAACGGAATACCAGCGACTCAATTGCTCACGGACGATGGCTAGAGCGACACTCAATTTTCACGAGGTTTGGCTTCTGGTTGATAAAACTAAACAAGCAGACTAAGCCTCTCTATCGATTCGAACTCACAATGCGAACGGACTGCTCACTGAGTATCTTCGCGATACAAAAAGAAAATATAAAGAACTTATTATGAACAACTTAAACGTGCTCAATAAATTAAAGACCAAGACACCTCTTCTTTCATTAGCTGCAATCAGCCTGGCACTTAGCGCACCCGCAATGGCCAACGACGCTGAACAACCTCGAATCATCAGTGCTGGTAGTGCCGTTACTGAATTGGTTTTGGCATTAGGTGCCGAAGAGCAGTTAGTCGCGATTGATGTGACCAGCCACTTCCCTCAAGGAGAAAACCTGCCAAAGATTGGTTATCACCGAAACCTGTCTGCTGAAGGTCTACTCGCCCTAGAGCCAACCACATTGATTGGCTCGGATGAAATGGGACCAGACAACGCTATCTCTCAATTAAAATCGGCAGGCGTCGATGTAGAGATTGTTAACACTGAAGCAAACGTGGAAGGGCTATTAAAGCGTATCGACCAAATCGCAAAGATCACCCATACCGAAGACCACTCGCAGCAAGTGAAAACCGATGTGAATCAAAAGATCGCAGCACTGAAAGCGAACCAAGTACCAAGCAACGAAGCGAAGAAAGTTCTATTCCTGTTGCTGCATGAAGGTCGCCCTGCCAACGTTGCTGGCGGTGAAACATCACCAAACGCAATCATCGAGTTAGCTGGCGGTATCAACCCTGCCGCTCAGAGCTTAACGTCTTACAAGCCACTTTCAATGGAATCACTCGTTGAGATGCAACCTGATGTCATTTTAGTAAGCGGCCGTAGTTATCAAAAAATGGGCGGCGCAGATGCCATCCTGAAATCACTGCCTATGCTAGCGGCAACGCCTGCAGGTATGAACAAGCAAATCATTACCGTAAATGGCAGTGCTTTGGTTGGCGGACTTGGCCTAGAAAGCCTCTCTGAAGCAAAGCGTCTAAACGCACTTATCTACCCGCTATAACTCAACCACCCTATTTCTGCTATCGCTAATTCGCTTCCCTCACCAACTGACTCACGCTGTTGTTGAAGGAGGTCGAAGTTAGCGATAGATATTGAGGCCCTTTATGTTGTTACGCTCCGTCCCACTGAAAACGTCGATGTTAGCTCTAGGTGCAACCCTAGCTTTTGTCGCGCTGTACTCGATCACTGTTGGGCCAATGAACATTAGCTTAGCGGACAGCACCACAAGCTTAATTAAACCAAACAATGACTTAGCACCTCACATCAACTTAGTGATTCAAGAGATCCGCTTACCTAGAACCATCTTGTGCATGCTGATTGGTGCGATCCTCGCCTTGTGTGGTGCAGTGATGCAGGGTTTGTTTCGAAACCCACTTGCAGAGCCAGGCATCATCGGTGTGTCTGCTGGTGCGGCATTAGGTGCAGCGTTGGCTATTGTTCTTTTCTCTGAACTCTCATTGCAATACCCGGCCTTCATGAATTTTGCGGCCGTTCCTGTGTTTGCCTTTTTAGGTGGCGCTTTAACCACACTCTTGGTCTATAAACTGGGCACGGGTAAATTCGGAACCTCAGTAACCATCATGTTGTTGGCGGGTGTGGCGATCAGTGCGCTCTCTGGGGCTGGTATTGGGTTCTTGAACTTCATCGCTGATGACCAAATGCTGCGTGATCTTTCGTTATGGTCGATGGGTTCACTAGCAGGAGCGAAGTGGTCAGGCATTTTGCTTGCTGCAGTTACGCTCGTTGGCTTGTTTGTTGTTTTCTACCGCCAAGCGATGTCTCTAAATGCTCTATTACTGGGCGAGTCAGAAGCGCAACACCTTGGTATCCCAGTTCAAAAGCTGAAACGAAAGCTGATTCTACTGACGGCTGCGGGCGTTGGTATCACAGTTAGCCTGTCTGGCATGATTGGTTTTATTGGATTGGTTATCCCACATTTAGGTCGCATGTTGGCAGGCCCTGACCACCGAGTTCTGTTGCCACTATCAGCGGTACTAGGCGCACTGCTGCTAACCGCCGCAGACATGTTCTCACGTGTGGTACTTGCTCCGGCAGAGCTACCTGTAGGTATTGTCACTGCGATTATCGGTGCCCCCTTCTTCTTGTATCTACTATTTCAACAGAAAGGGAGAATCCTTTAATGTTTCCTTCAGCGTTAAAAGCGACCGATATCGAAGTGAAGTTCGGCAGCAAAGTGATATTAGATGGCGTTTCTATTGAGATTGAGGCTGGAAAGGTAACCACACTGCTTGGGCCAAATGGCGCAGGGAAAAGCACGTTACTTAAAGCCTTGTGCCAAGAGATATCAAGCAACGGCGATATCCAATATTTTGGACACACCAAAGACAAGTGGCCTTCTCAAAAATTGGCGAAGCATCTGGCTATGCTACCTCAGCACAGTACGTTGACCTTCCCATTTTTGGCACATGAAGTTGTCGAGCTTGGTGGTATTCCTCTGCAAGAGTCCAACAAGAACCTCACCAACATCGCTAGTCAAAAAATGGATGTTGCCGATGTGACTCACCTGAGTGAAAGGCTCTACCCTTCGCTATCCGGCGGTGAAAAGCAGCGAGTGCACTTGGCTCGAGTATTAACTCAGCTTCACCACTCTGGTGACCAATGTATTTTGATGCTTGATGAACCAACCTCTGCACTGGATCTTGCCCACCAGCACAACACCTTAAAGATTGCGAGAGAATTAGCCGATAACCACAATGCCGCGGTTATCGTGGTTTTGCATGATCTCAACTTAGCCGCGCAGTATTCCGATCGATTGGTGGTATTGAAAGATGGCAATTTGGTGTGTGATGGCAAGCCTTGGGATGCACTGAAACCTTCGATGATAGAAGATGTGTATGGTTACAAAAGTATCGTAGAAAAACACCCAACCATGAGCTTCCCTCAGGTTCACCCCGCACAATAAGTCCGATTAAGGAGCGACTCGTTTTGAGTATTCGTTCTTGATAACAATGACGTAATCCTAAGCCTCGATTTGTTCGGGGCTTTTTATTGGCTCACAGCCACTCTCTCGGCTTAAACTCAATTTTATTAACAACCACAACAGCAAGCACCAAAACGACTCACCTTGAGCATTTGAGGCTCTAGAAATGAACTCTACTTGTTAGGGTTACTTAGCTTTTAACACTGAAGAGAAAAACGCACAAGAAGTGAAACGGCAGGCACAAAAAAAGCCCCCGCAGGAGCTTCTTTTATTGAGTGCTGATTATTGGCTCATACGAATCAATGATTTACCAATCAACCACTCTAGTTCTTTACCGCTAGTATCGCCAAACTGAGTTTCAGTCAGCTTGTATAGACGATCAATACCGTTTGCAGCGAACTCATGTGCGCTCTCAGCAGTAACGATATGATGGAAAAGTAAACGTAAGATTGCTAGGAACTCAGCGTCTTCAAGTGCTGCAACCCAGCTAGCTGAAAATGCGTCAAGGCCATTTTCGAAGTCAATGTGTTCCATGAACATCTTGAAAATACGACCGTCTAGAGCAGCAGTAAAATCCGTTTTCTTTGGAAAGTGATGACTTATACCTGTACGAGAAACACCCGTTTGTTGACTCAACGTCGTGTATGACATCTTGTCGTAACCCAATCTTAGTAGCTGGTCTACAACGGCATCCATGATTTTCTGGATCGTGATTTCTGTATCTTCTTTACTACGCTTTGGCATATTCAGGCTCTTCTCTTTGTAAATCCATCTAACTCAATCAAATGAAGTCAGAATGAAAATCGTTATCAGCATTATGTGAGCAAGGTATTTTTTCGCAAGTATTTATAACTAAATTCACACAAATACTATGTACGAACAATTTTACAGTGATGCCTCTTTGGACACTTTGTCTAATTATTCTTCGAAAATCACCTTACAATCCTAAGTCGATAAGTTTAAATAACGACTTAGAATATGAAATACCCAACGAAAAATTCATTGTATAAATACCTATCAAGCGATAGATAGTCTTATAAAATCATTTCTGGCGCAACTAAGTGAATGATATTCTGACATATTAATAACATTCCTTTTCAACAAAACGTGAGGTAAATCACATACATATTTGGCGGCGCGAATATAGATATTCATCAAACACCTTAACAAACAACATAGCATACCAGTATAAATTAGTTCAAAGGTTTTAATTTTTGTAGATACAGTTCAAATTGCTCGTTAGAATAACCTCAGACTTTGTAAGAGGATTATTTATGAGCCAAGATATTGGTAACAACGATGTATGTGAGGCTTGCGGCTGTGCAGGCGAAATCGGGTTCATCATTAAAGAAGGCGACGATGTTGCTGAAGTAACGGTTTACGGAAACTCAAAAGCACTGATTGAAGCTGAGTTTGCTAAGTATGTTGAACTTGCTAAACAAGTGTCTAGCAACGTTGAGTTCGAAGCATCAGAGATGACTGAAGAAAGCACAGAGTTGCACGCTCGCTTTAAATTTGAAGTTAGCGCTGAGAAGATTATTTTTGAACTTAAGACTCGCTCTCTAGCGCGTTAATATAAGCATTTATATGCTTATTAAAAGACGAGTGAATTACTCGTCTTTTTTTAATTGAACCCAAGCCAGTGACCCATTTTGCTCAAAATCGTTTTCTGCAGCGCACTGAATCACTACGCCCCCCACCTCTAACACTGCCCCAATGCTATAAGCCTTGTCATCGTAATAACAAACTCGTTGCTGTTGACCGCCTTGTGTCACCACCACCGCAGCTTTACCGGGCGTTGAAATTACTTTGTTGGCACTCGCAGACATTGAACCAAACACTGAAGCGGCTATCAGAAAGACCTTAATAATTCGTATATTTACTCTAATCATTAATTTACCTATCATCTTTGCTCCATTCCTCGTTAATCTACCGCCAAATGGGTAAAACACTATGCGAGATTAATTTTTCCATTATAGTGTAAGCGTCTATCGTAATAAGAAGCCTGTTATGCTCAGAATAATTGCACTTATTATTGGTTCCTTAACCATAACAAATGTCAGTGCTGAACCACTCGATCACTATCAAATATTGAACCATCTCGATAATTACGGAAACTTATATCTACGAAATAAGCCTTATACATCACTTCCAACTGGCTTGGTGGTAGATGGTAATCTCAATATAGAGAATACTGCGATCACACGCCTACCCAAAGGGTTAGAAGTGAACGGCAGCATTAAAGGCTCTAACAGCCAACTCGCTCGAGTCCCGAGCGGGGTTAAGATAAAAGGTTACGTCGACTTGATTGGCAGCCAAATCACCAGCTGGCCAAGAGGTGTAAGAGTGGGCGGCTTTATCAACCTCACCGACACTCCACTGGAAAGGCTACCGAATGGCTTTAGAGTAAAAGGCGATCTGAGCGTGATCCGCACTCCTTTAACCGAGTTACCCAACGGGATCGTGATTGACGGCGACCTTTATATAGGCGGTTCTGGGATTACAACATTCCCCGAGACCATGACAGTCAAAGGCAACATCTATCTGGGCGGCAACACCGTAACCAAATGGCCAACCAATCTAGATCTCGGTGGTGCAGTCGCTCGCTAATTCAGGCTAATGCTCTAATGCTCTAATGCTCTAATGCTCTAATACGTTAATGCTCGATCGCAGCAACAAATGGTGATTCAGAAACAAAAAAGGAGCCCAAGGCTCCTTTTTCAATTCAATCAAGTTGCTAATCAACTAGCAAGCTAACTAACGCTCGTTAACCAATGTTCTTCACTGGGTTGGCGTAGCTATCGATCAAGTACTGACGCGCACCTTGTGGCAGGCTCGACAGTTTAGCTTCAAACTCTTGTTTAACGGCCGCTGTAATCGACTCATCTTCTTTTTCTGCTGCCAGCAAGTTTACTGGGAACAGTTTGTAGTTATCGTGGATCTGACGATCGATCTCTTCAGCAAGCGCTTCAGGCGTATCAAAATCTTGGTCGATAACCTGACCGAAACCAACGTGAACGCGTCCTTTATCACCGATGATGCCTTGAATGATACTTTCGATATCTTCAAACTCACCCTTTTCGTAACTGCCGTTTACGTCTTTTTCGAAAAGCTCTATCGCTTTAGCCGTGTCACATGGGTCGTTCTCGTAAGAAATAGCCACAGGAACAATCTTCAATGACTTCACGTATTCAGGGAAAGCAATTTTTTGCTTACGTCCTTCAACGTGGAACATTTTCAAAATTGCTGGCTCAGTAAAATCGTTACCGTCTTTCGCACGACCTTCCTTTTGAGCGATCCAGATTGAGTTGCCCGTTTCTAGAGAGTGCTTAATGTAAGAAGACAACTGCCCTAGCGCTTTCATCATCTCACGCGGTCCTTTCAAAGAACGCTTTACGATGAAGCTCTTGTTTAAACGCATCAATTCAGTCGCACATGGCTTTTTCAACAGGTTGTCTCCGATAGCGATACGACAAGTCTGATGATTATTTTGATGCAGAGCGTAATTTACTAACGCAGGATCCATAGCAATGTCACGATGGTTTGATACAAACAGATAAGCTTGGTTCGCATCCAGTGACTCGATACCCGTGTACGTCACACCGTTAGTGGTTTTCGCTAACGTGTCGCGTAAGTACTTTTTCACTTCAATCTGAATGGATTCAACGCTAGTCAGCTTGCTCCACTTCATTTTTAAGTACACACGCAAAATCGGGCTCATTAATGCTTTGAACCAAGACGCATGGTTTGAAAAACGGTAGTGCAAGATTGCACTGATAAATTCTTCATCATTAATAAGACGGTTTAGTGCCGCTGGAATTTCATCATCGCCGTAAGGACGAATATCAACATATGGATCGGTTGGAGAGGTCATTTTTTAATTCATATAATAAAAAGCTGGCTCATTCTACGCGTTGTTTTGACTTCTCGCAGCTACAGAGCCCATACTTTTGACAAGGTCAGACCAGAAACATTGAAAATCCCCTGTTATTGTTGGCATTCTTTAAGATTAACGGTAATCTTGACGCCCCAAAATTAAGGTACTATCTATGAACTTCGCTATTGAATATACATCGGCTTACTTTTCACACTTGGTGATCACACCACGCAAGAAAGTACTTAAACATAGCCTTGTATCGGTTCAAAGTGGCTTGGTTTTGATTAAGTTAGGCAAACAAGAGTATGCCGTTGAACCAGGACAAAGCGTCTGGATTCCATACGACTGCCTAACGTCACTGACCTACTTTCCAAACACTCAGGTTAACCGTGTCGACTTTTCTGTTCGTTTGACGGATTCATTCCCAAGACAAGCGGGTTACATTACGCAAACTAACCTCTCTTCGGCACTACTAGAAAAGCTAGAGCAAACCAAAGCTCGTGCTTCCAATGCCAATAATACGGAACAAGCGTTTAAAGATATGCTTTCTGTCTTGAAGCAAGAAGTGTTGTCATTTAAACCACTGCTTTGCGAAAGTGCTCTTTCTCAGCGATTCAATCAATGGAACATTGATGATTCAAACCTGCCACAAGAGCACACTCTGGTGATGGTGATGCGAGAAGCGAAGAAACGCATGCAGTCAGGCCAAAAACGTTCACTTGTGATTGATGATCTGTTCTCAGGTAAAGAAGAAGAGTTCGAACAACTGTGTATGCTTGTTTTTGGTGAAGATTTATAGTTTGGCGCTAAGTGAGAGCTGGTATTTAAACTAGCAAGCCAGATACTAAAAAGCCGCAAAAACTGAGTTTTTGCGGCTTTTTTAATTCTTACTATTTAGACGTAGATAGCAATCTATCTG
>NZ_JBFRTQ010000062.1:23040-35255 GCF_041474195.1 Vibrio sp. 10N.222.52.C3
CAATCTATCTGTGTATCTGCCTGTCTAAAATGGCAACTCAACCTGCATCATTAGGTCGGCGTCACGTGAGTCGTGCCAACGATAATCAAAGCGCATACGCGGCTGCCCTTCGACTTTCTCGCCAAAACCGATGCTGAGTTGAAGACCATGATTCATCAACCACTCTTCAGTCGACATATCATACTGCTCATCTTCAAGGTCTTCTGGAAACCACATACCCAAGCCAACATAGTTTGACTCAATGCTTTGTGTCAGCAATGGCGAGTCTTTGGTTTGAAGAACCCAGTCAGACCAATAGTCCGGTGTGCTTTCCGGTTCATCATCGCTCAGCCCACTGATTTCCATCATACGTTGGCCAAAAGACTCAATGCTGGTCGAGAAATCTAGACAATTGTCATCTTCATCAGAAGTCAGCATGATTGAATCTAAGCTAAAAAAATCACACTCAGCATACGCAGGCATACTACATGCTGCCATGATCAACGTCGCTGGTATCGCGCTCTTTAGCATAGTCCTCTGACCTCTTGATTAGTGAACTTACATTATCTGATACAGTCCACTATCTTGCAACATCTTTGTAACTGACTTAGTACTCAGTTTTGCCACATCGCTTCCACTTATCAGTGCATTACGTATGTCTGTACTGCGAATTTTCACTTTTTCAGGGCAAGCCATTACAGACCACTGCTCAGTAATCTCATCTGATTTATAGAAAGATGAGAACTTAAAGAAGTTATCTGGGCCAATAACAAACGTCAGTTCAGCGTCACGATGTAACTTTTGCAGTTCACTGAGTACAGCAAAAGTCGTCACGCTTTCGCCGGGTGTAAATAAGCTCTTTTCGATCAACGAAAGCTCAACTTGATCCAGTGAAAGATCACTGATAAATGCATTAACTAACTGACATCTCGTATCAAAGTCTAGCATCTCTTTTCCCCAAGCATGGGCAATACTTGGAACGAGTAGAATTTTGTCAAAGTGAGCCAACGAATCAATCACACTTTTATGCCCTAGGCTCGGTGGATTAAACGCACTACCGAAAATGGCTATTTTTTTCATTGTTTATTACTGCCTTCTCTTTCTAAGCTTGTGCAAAGAGGTTTTTAAATCGGATGATTTAGGTATGATAACACTAGATTTTTAATTTGCTTGCAGGAAAGGAATACGAATGGAACAGTTAATTCGTGACGAAATGCGCGTACTACCTTCAATTGACCCTCACTTCGAAGTGACTCGTCGTGTGGACTTTATTAAAACGAAACTTCAGCAGTCAGGCTGCAAGTCTCTGATCCTTGGTATCAGTGGCGGTGTAGACTCAACGACCTGTGGCCGCTTGGCACAAATGGCCGTGGATAGCCTGAATGAAAACTCTGGCAGCAACGACTACCAATTCATTGCGGTTCGCCTACCTTACGGCGAACAAAAAGATGAAGATGAAGCACAACTTGCTCTCTCTTTCATCCAGCCTTCTCAATCTGTTTCTGTAAACATCAAAGCGGGTGTTGATGGGCTTCACGCAGCATCTCACGTTGCACTTGAAGGTACAGGTTTACTACCAACAGACTCAGCAAAAATCGACTTTGTTAAAGGTAATGTGAAAGCTCGCGCTCGCATGATCGCGCAATACGAAATTGCGGGTTACGTTGGTGGTCTTGTGATTGGTACTGACCACTCAGCAGAAAACATCACTGGCTTCTACACCAAACACGGTGACGGTGCATGTGATTTAGCGCCTTTGTTTGGCCTGAACAAGCGTCAAGTTCGTGAACTTGCAGCAACGCTAGGTGCGCCAGAGCTATTGGTTAAGAAAGTGCCTACTGCCGACCTAGAAGAGCTTGATCCACAGAAAGCCGACGAAGCAGCATTGAACCTTTCTTACGACCAAATCGATGATTTCCTTGAAGGTAAAGAAGTCCCTCAAGACGTGTCAGACCGCTTAGTAGGCATCTACAAAGCAACACAGCACAAGCGTCAACCGATCCCAACGATCTACGATTAATTGTTTGAATTAATCTTAGAATCAAAAAGGCCGGAAGTTCATTTCAGTGAACTTCCGGCCTTTTCTATTCAATGTGCTTTTCTTTCTGGCCTTCCGACCTACCGAGTTAGTCTACAACTTCGATATCAGTTTGAGGCACACTGCAACACGCCAGTATTTGCCCCATGTTGCGTTCATGCTCTTGCAACGCCGGTACATCAGGTTGATGAACTTGCCCAGACTCAAGGGTCACTTTACAAGCACCACAGAAACCCGCGCGACAGCTTGATGCGATAGACACACCTGCCGACTCAGCTTGCTCTAGTAGTGTTGATTGGTTGTTGCCTTCGAACAGGTAGCCGTTAACGCTCAACTGCAGTTGCTTCACCGCTTCTTCCGTTGATTGAGCAACACCAAACGCTTCTTGATGATAATGCTGAGGATTCAGCCCCATTTGAATCAGCAATTTCTTGGCATTATCCATAAAGCCGTCAGGGCCACACACGAATGCTTGGCGCTTATGAAGGTCCTCAATTTTGGCGACATGAGACACACTCAAACGACCTGACAAACCATCCCACTCTTTCGTTGGTTGGCTTAGTGAATAAATCACACTTAGACCAGCATGCTCGCGAGCGATCTTATCAATCTCAGCTTGATAAGGGATATCTTCTTCACTGCTGCATTGGTGATAGAACACCACATCATCAATCTGACCATGGTCGGCTAAGTAACGAAGCATCGACAACATAGGGGTGATGCCGCTTCCCGCTGATAACAGCAGTAATGGATGTGTTGGGTTATCTTCTAAGTAGAATGCGCCATCTGGATTCTGAGCAACTAGCGTGTCACCGACTTGGAAGTGATCATTGAGCCAGTTTGAGATTTGACCATCGTCCACTCGCTTCACGGAAATCGCCAAACGACCTGCGCGTGAAGGGCTAGAAGATAACGTGTAACGACGAGACACTTTCTCGCCATTAATCACCATTTCAATCGGTAGATGCTGCCCCGGCTGATAGCTTGGTAATAAATTGTTCTCTTTCGCTGGCTCTAGCCAAAAGGTTGTGAAGTCGCGAGCGATCTCTTCACGCTCGACGCAAGTTAAGTGCAGTGACTCGACCCAAGAGTCTTCGTAGTGTTCTTTCTCTTTGGTTTCAAGTACCTCAACAACGTCACCCGCTTTCACCAGACCTTCATTTTTCGCCACAAGGTTCTGACCAAAGAAAACGCCACCACGTTCATTGGCTCTGAACGTAGAAAAGGTATTGAGTGGCTCTTTTGTTGCTCTGAATTCGCCGCTCTCAACATCGACTGTCGTTAGGATACAGCGCTCACAAGGCTTCACCGCTTCGAATTCAACCTCACCAATTCGAATGCGCTTCCAACCATCTTCAGCAAACGCTTCAGTGTTTGAGACGACAAAATTGGTGCGGAACTGATCCATGGAATGCGTTTCAGGACTACGGCGATTCAACTCATCAAGCGAAGCTTGGCTGATGATTAACATCGGGTAACCATCGGCGAAACTGACATTCTGACCAAGCTTTTCTCGAACACGATTAGATTGCTCACCACAGAACAGAAGTTCTACGCGAACACCAAGCACATCGCTAAACCAATCATCCGCCTCGTCGTTGGTGGTATACGCAGTGAAGCTATCTTTCCACACTGTTGCAGGCGCTTCTTGCATCTTGAAGTTTGCATATTTTAGGCGCAGCGGTTCTTTGCCTTCGTAAGTAAAAATCAAACCGTCTGGCTGCAAGCTAGAAGACACCTTGACCATTTTAGGGTACTTACGCGCCGTCACCATTGAGCCGTCAGCCAAGGCCAACATAAAACGTCTGTCGAAGGTAAGGCCCTGTTTTTCGACCCAAGCAGAAGAGAGTGCAATCCCACCTACTGATTTAACCGGAAACACATTAATTTGAGATAAGGAGGGCTGTTGACCTGAAAGCTCTTGCTCCAAAGCCTTTTGATCCAAAGGTGACTGCGACATAACGATTCCAATGTTTTGTTGTTTGTCCCAATGCTAACAAATGGTTATAAATAGATAAACTGGCAGGCATTAAACACTTGATACTAAGTAGGCATGATTAAACTAATAGAATGGCATTATGTTCCGGCAAACCTAAAACTCTTGAAACTAGCGATGATGCTTTACACACTAAAAGTAACCCGAATTTATTCACGCTATTTTTAAGTAGATCAGCAATATGCTGCACCTTGTTTCGACAATTGACTCAATGAGCCAGGTTTGCCTAAGTGATAGCCCTGAAAATAATCTATGCCCTGCGATTGTGCAAAACGTAAATCTTCATGGTTTTCTATACCTTCAGATAACAATTCAATCTGATACTTCCGAGCTAAAAATCTAAGACGCTCCCAAAAGGTCGAATTATCACTCCGGTTTCTCATTAACGACCGATCTATTTTCACTATGTTCGGTTTAACAACCCTAATCAGTGCTTCACCAGTGTTATAACCACTGCCATAGTCGTCTATCGCGATTTTAATTCCAAGACCACGACATACTCCAAACTGGGACATCATCCTTTTCTCGTCAATGCCAACCGGGTATTGTTCATTCTCAGTAAGCTCAATCCATAAGGTTATACCCAACTTATTACATGCTTGCCAAATTGGGGAAATATCACGTAGAAAAGTGAAACTTAAAACGTGATCAGGGGAGATATTAATAGTCAGAAAATCAATCATTTTCTTCTGAGACAATAATTCCTCGGACACTCTTAACAAGAATATTTGAGTAAACCATGCAATCTTCTTAGAGTCTAACAGACAGCGAATTGACGATTCAACATCGTGCCCTTTTTCCCAACGTAACAAAACCTCAGCACCGACAGTTCCATTGCCATTAGTTATCGGTTGAAAAACAGGATAAAACAATCCCTGATTAACATCGTCAATAAGTGCTTCGGCTTGTAAATTTTCAGACAACATATTCGTATTCATAAACAAACCTCTTTTTGTGATTAATCCATACTACAGATCAATAACTAGCAAGGATTAGCATGAACAAATCATATGTAGCTTTACATGCCTACTTCTTAACCGTGAAGACAAACTGCATAAGTAGTTAAACGAACTCCTGTACAAATACACAATGCCGTTTCAAAACGGTAATCTCGAGTCTGTTACTTTTAGATAGGTTATTAAAAACGCCATAAACTATCATAGATGACTATACTTCAATTAGATCAAATTACGCTTAGGGATAATGTATGTTTGGTGACTATTTAAAGGAATTGAGAGTCTCACTAGGTCTTACTCAGAGTGAGCTTGCTGTTAAGTTAAACCTTGCGAATGAAGAGTTTCGCTCTGTAGACGTGGTAACTCTCAGTCGTTGGGAACGAGGAAAAACCAAACCAACACTTGCAAAATGCCTAAGAATCTTGCGTTGTTTACAGGTTGACCTGAGTGACTTTTATGAATTAATACCGAATCCAAACGAAACAAAGCTACTAGACGAGATTGAACAACTTCGTTTTAATAACAGGGTAACGAAGCTTTCATCATTAAGTTATGAAGAGCCACAAGAGCCACAAGAGCCACAATCAGCTTTAATTACTGAGATGCCACTTCTTTTGAAAGATGATGACAAGATACTATCTAGCCTTAAAATCTTTTACGAAACAGCCATCCATACACCGAAGGGTTTTTTCGACATTAATCTATATGACTACCAACAAAACAAACGAGCTATTTTAAAAAGATTTATAACAGAAAGCGGGCAGTTGGTAGGTCACTCACTTAGTTTTATATTCGAAAGTGACTATTTTGACAAAGTTACTCATTCAAAAATCATTGATATCGACCTGACAAAATCTGTCAGTTATAAAAATTCGACTAAGTTATCGGTTTGTAATTATAATCGTTACTCTTCTAATTTCCAGATATTTCGATGTATGTTAGTTTCTCAATTTATAAACCTAATTCACTATTCAAATGTTCAACGTTATTATTTCTTTAATGCATGGCCTGAAAGCGGACAAATTTTAGAGCAACTTGGATTTAAGAAAATAGCATTTGATATTGAGTCAGAAAAAGGAGGTTTTAAATTAGGCAACCGCTCATTCGAACATTGCTTATACGAAATTGATACAGCGACACTTCTTTCTCAACCCGAAATAATAACCCTCATAAAAACAACCCAGTGGGATAACCAATACTCAATCAAAAATCATTAGGCATAGCCAAACAGCCTTTAAATTAAGATGCCTACCATCTTAAGTTTCTACACATAATAATACTTCACCTTATGCAAAAGATTGGAGAAAACTACTGTGTTTGGCGAATACTTAAAAAAATATCGAATCGCGAATGAACTAACACAACGTCAAGCAGCTACAAAGCTCAACTTACTCGGAGGAGATCTATCGAACATTGATACCGTTACACTTAGTCGATGGGAAAGAGGAACAACTAAACCAACTCTTAGCCGTAGTATTCGTGTTTTGCGAGAATTTACCAACGATCTTGAGCCTTATCTATCTAAAGTTAGTCATTTACAACATCAAGACCCTAGTTCTAAAAATAGAGTTGATCAATTCAATACTCTGATGGAAGAGAAATACCGTAGTTTAAATAACTTGATCGCCAGAGCAAATTATCAGTCAACATCGATGATCGAACACAATCCTGTTTGTGAATATCCGATTGGAAATTCTAATGATAGTGAGATTGTAAATTCTGTACTTGTTTTTCATGAGAAAACCTCTGATGAGAATATTAAGCATGGACTCTATAAAATCGATTTTTTAAACTATTGCAATGAAAAACGTTTCATTGCCTATAAATATGTCGACAGCGTCACAGGGGAGCTATTAGGACATAACATAGGCACTATATTCACGACTGAAGGTATGATCTCCGAAATTGAAACACTTTCTCAAAAGTCGATTGATGAAATAGATTTAAGAAAAACCGTTCCTTATAATAAAAGCCGAAAATTAGCTTATTTTGCGGTGAGCCAGCATTCGCTGTACGAGCGACCTTTTCGTCTACAATTAAATAGAGAATTCAGGTTTCTAGCAAAACGCGCTAACATTACCGACTACTACACAACAGTTGCTATAAAGAGCTCAGCAGAAGTACTCGAAAAAATGGGATTTTCTGTTGTTTCGTACGAGAAAAAATCAACCAACGGTGCAATCAAAATTGGTAAACACTATTATTCTAAAGCTTTAATGCACATAAAAACAAGCCAGCTATTTACTCAACCCGAGTTCTTGAACTTGCTTACAGGCTGTCAAACCTGTTCAAACCCATGCTCAATTAGCTCTCAGTGTTGCTAAGCGGTCTCTTTCCGCGCACATTAACAGGAGTACCAATCCATCGAAAGATAGTTCTGATGGATGAACTCCTGCTTGCTTCAATCTTTCAAAACACAGCTCTACAGTTTTGACATTCGTATTCGATATTATTGAACCAATATACCTCATTATTTTCCCACTTAAATTATCAGTACAATCTATATACTATGTAATTAAGCGATTGAGTATTAAAGCATATGGTAAAAAGTTAGAATCTAATATGCTATGTTCGCTTGACTACATGTCAACCTCACGAACAATTACATCATCTACTTCATTGTTTAGTAATGTTACATAACTGCTCTGAGTCATGCCTCTTACAGCTTTCGTGTTTTGCATGCCATCCACATTCGTTAGACTTTTGTCAGAATAAATTGCTCGTATATCTCCATCGACTCGGCCTGAAAACGTGACATCATCAGCACTAATAGAAGCAATCGCTGAGGTTGCAAAAAATAAAAACGAACATAAAACGACCTTAATATTGACAAACGACTTCATAAACACCTCAAATGTAATTGGTTACATATGAGAGTTTAGCTTATTCGCAGGAAAAAAGAAGTCTAATGCCTACCAGCCACTCTTGCATCCATGATGTTAGATTTGTAAACATTAATTTGTTCAGAAAAGCCCATTCATAATAATCATGATATAGCATGGATACAGCCACATCAATTCACCAGGCTTATACATATTATGCACTGGTTAGCTATTTGATGGCAGTTAAACCTTAGGGAGAGACCGAAGAGTAAAACGCTAATACATATCTTGCAAGTCTTCATAGTAGTTTAATGGTTTTACATTAAGAGAATTAAATTTTATCTAACTTCGTAATATTTAATACCTGAACCTAAGATCTGGAATGTAAACCATGATTCTTGGCAACACTTGATTATTCACATCAACGTAAGCTATGTAAGATCATAGATGAATAGTTAGACAGATTTAATCGAGTGCAAAAAAAAGCATCACCATACCTTATAAGAAATAGGTCTAGTAATACTTTAATATTGATCAGGTTACCGGTAAGAGCTTATTCTAAGACTTGGCCGGGATAGATTAAGTCCGGATTTTCAATATCATTACTCTCAATGATCTCTTCTAAATCGAAGCCGAACTTTCTACGCAGTTCATATAACCAATCACCTTCTTGTACGACATAAGGTAATGTCGGCTTAACAGCAACTTCGGATATACTGTTAGACATAGTATCGAAATCACAGTCCATATCATCTGGGTCAGATGTGCAATCCGGAGCTTTTGTAATTTCAAGCGAAGAAGGGCGAGGTTCAACTTGATCAGACTCAATCTTACGCTTGCTGTCATTGAAATAATAAGATAATCCAACCACGGCTTCTCGTTGGTTTTTCCCAAAATCATCATTCAACGTTTGATTAAGTGCGATACTCGCACCGAAATATTCATTCAAAGCATACTCGACAAGGTACTCTATTGTTGGGTATTTGTCTTCGATTCCAACTCCTACCTTTAAATCAAGAGTATCACCATCATGTATACTATAGAGCAAATCAAGGTCAGGTATGTACTCTGAATCACCCAATAACTTGTAGTGCTTTATACCTAGATTCAATTGAAGTCGGTTATATTGGTAGAGAAAATAAAAAGATTGAGAATTTTCATACATATCTCCATCAAAATTATAGCCATAGTTTGCCCCTACCCCCAAAATATGAGCAGTTGGCTTCTCAGCAACCGCTGCACCGCTGGTTAGTACTAGAAACATAAAACAAATATTATTAATTAGTCGGTTCACAGGTTCACCTCATAAACAACATTAAACGACCCTTGGTAATTACCTGAACTAAGTGCATTTCCATCGACATCAAAACTAACATCGTATGCTACATCAACTTTGTTACTACCTTCTCCATTCACTGTAATCACTTCTGAATCAGGAAAAGATGCGGTATTAAGTACTCCGTCTTGGACAATCACCTTGTCAGGGCTTTCGCAGCCAATGGCACACGTGATTGTGTAGGGTATCTTTTCTAGCGAGTTATCAATATTTGTAAGCTCATAGTCACCTGACGTAGGGCTAAATGTCATAATAACGCCTGTAGGTAAAGTCCCTAACAAGCTAACATCATACCTCGTTGTACCAGAGATCCTTTTTGTTGCAGTATCATACTGGGGTTCAATATTCCCGTCTCCAAGTACCGTTAATGATTCAAGGATCGCAGCTTGATAATCAATCGTGATAATTAACGTCTCCGGCACTCTGGTATAAGTCATCGTACCGGTTTGACTTGTAAAAAAGTAAGTGGGTGAAAGGTTAATTGATGCCGTAAAAGTTCCAGATCCAACAGGGGCTGCGAACACATCATTACTGATATTAGGCAAAGCGAAAGCAGGTCGATAAAACTTAAAAGGCTCTATTCGGCTTGTTGCTGTGTAACCCATTCGCGACACACACAAAGTCGACTCTTGCCCCACTTTCGCACTCGAACCACTTATATTTGTAGCTGCACACTCATTGGCAACTCCCATTCCCACATTTGACCCGTAGTCTTTTGATGTGAAATAACTAGCCGAGCTACCCAAATTGTACTCAACGCCTAACAACTCCAGGCTGGTGTTAAAACTTTCGCCTGTAGAATGATTAACAAAGCTAACGTTATTAACGGGTTGGTTATCCATCGTTGCGGGATACCACTCTGCCGTTGGTTGCTCTTGCGCTATCGTCCATGCAGATGGAGATATAGCTTCACTACCGAAATAACTATTTGGCGCCGCATTGTTCCAAACCACAGAGTTGTTTGCTGTAATCGTTCCGTATACATCTGCAGCATGGCTACTATCTAAAGCCGTGAATAATAGCGCTATACTAATTAGGCTATTTCTTTTTAATAGTGATATTTTTGTTATAACTGTAATCATGGTTGGCTACCTTAACGGATAACGAATCGACATTTTGCAGGCCTTCTGCTAATTTTATGGTTTTCTTTCGACCAGATAGTATTGTATTAGTTTGTTTACATTTGTTACTAACAGAATTCGGTTTACAGTTATCAAACTGCATGTAGAAAAATGTGTTACCATTATTTTCCACATAAACTTCTGAACCGTTATATTTAACTTTGTAGTCAACATTAGTATTTTTTGCAGGTACAATATAATAAGGAGCATAACCATAATTAATACCAATTATACTTTCTTTTTTATCTCCATCGATAACGCTAGGCATGAAAGTCACTTGATAAACTTTGTCCTTCTCTAAATCATCACAATTAACCTGACATAAATTCTTTACTGATACACGACGTCTTTCCCCCGGATTTAATATCAGTTTATTGGGTAATAGCGCAAGATCCCATAAAGGTAAATTATCTTTTGTTAGCTCTACCTTTTCTAACTCTCCGTTTTCAACCTTTACTTGGCTAACGTTACCTTTTATATATTCAGGTTCAGTTTTCGAACTAGTCAGAGTAAAAACTCCATTACCATCTTCTCCAGCTATAAGAAGCATTTTATCTATGCTAAATGCATGGCTAAAAGAGGTCGTCATTAATAGTATCGAAGTAAATATTACACGTTGCATAATTTTCTCTATGTTAGTTATAAGCATATGGCGTCATCTCCATATGAACTGCATAATTAATGAGTTCATCAACATACAGTTTGTTTGCCGTAGTTAGTTGCTCAGGAGACTTAGCGAATATATACAAATAACCGCCAAGCTTTTTGTTTATAATTTCAACACCTGAGTTGTTCAGTTTGTTCTGATAGTTCAATACAATATTACTATCCTTGTATTGCCCTAAGTAGTAATAATAAACACCATCAACTAGGGCTATCTGATAACCTTCACTATTTTCTTCGAATGATGGCATACAGAAGTTATTACCTAAATTCAAATTATTAACCGATGATAACTCCGGTATTACACATTGATTTGCCTTAGATATAATTTTGTAAGGTTGTTTATCTTTCACCTTAAATTGATACACACCTTCAACAAGCTTGTCAGTAGAAACACAACCTCCACCGATACATTCAACTCCGTCTATTGGATTTCCATTTATATCACTAAACGTCGATATAAATGATTTCAACTCAGACAACGACGTATCCAAACGGATAACAGTTCCTGGATAACTAGTAGCCGACGTATAAGACTCACCATTGTTGTAAAAATCAGAGGCTTCCGTATCAAGCTTGAATTCATATTCATAGAACTCTTTTAATGGATATACCGTCAAAGCATCTCCACTAACATAAGCATTGCTTTGTTTTCCATTCTGCTCGGAGTTAACTACCGCCAAGAATTTTCCATCCGAAGACAGTTCCCCTGTATCATTATTCGAAATAAAATAAGAAGATGACTTTTCACTCGTAAACTCTATTCCTTGAGAAGTTATGATATTACTTGTACCAATATATGCAGAAACACTTGTATTACTACTTGAATTGATATAGGCATAAGAGTTTGAGTCAATATGTTTATTCTTATAATTTGCAGACAATGATAAATCGGCACTGCTTTGGTCTTCAGTAGAATCTTGATAATAAAGTCCCGCAGAGCTTGATACATTTAGATTGTTTCTGTTAATTAGACTACTTGAGACTGTATCTCTATGCGATAGCGCAACATCACCACTATCATCTATTTGTGCTTGTGTACTATGTGTGTATGTGTTTTCCTGGCCTATTGGAATAATTATTGAGGCCATAACACCATAATTTATATCGCTCGATTCACTTGCTGATAACTCTAAGTTCACCTTTGAGTCAAGTGGTAATGATGATATCTGCACGCCACTTCTTGCAGACCAACTTTCTGATTCATTATTATAACGATTACTAAAATCTTTATATTGGTTTTTTGTTAATATACCCGATATATATGATGATATATTTCTCGTTAAGTACTTGTTGTAATTTAC
>NZ_JBFRTQ010000062.1:35892-49499 GCF_041474195.1 Vibrio sp. 10N.222.52.C3
CTATTATCATTTTCACTATCAAATTTTGTGTAAGATACACTTAAGTTATAAATCCCCACATCAAAATTATAAAAACTAGATCCATCGTCAAATAATCCTGTTACTGCCGATATTCTGGACACTTCCCCTAAAGATAAGTGACCACCAACATAATTATAATTATCTTCCCCTGTAATAAACGAACCTGCACCCAGTGCAAAAAAATCCGTAACTTGATAGCTCAATTTCCCATTGGTGAACATTGGACTTTCATAATTATCATAAGCAAAGTTGATGGATTTCTGGTCAAAATCGTCCTCTAGTCCCGTATTCGTCAGGTCTCTTGATAAATAACCGGCTGTAATATGATAATCTAGTTCGCCGGTTTTAATCGACGAAGAGCTTGTATTGACTATCAACCTATCTTCTGTGTAAAACTCTTCACTGCCATCAAATATTCGAATTGTCGCAGTATAAGTACCAGATGGTAGCTCGTTATAGTCAAAGTATTCTTGCCCTGCATCCACATTACGACTTAATAGAACACGGCCTCTATCATCATTAATTTCTAGTCGACCAGCTCTTGAAATGTTCAAATATACTCGTCTAGAATTAGGAGATGATTTTTTTACTAGCTCTCTCGTCGATCCAATCGACAACATGTAACCAGAAGTTTTGCTGCCATTTTCTAAAAACTGAGTACTATTCCAAGAGCGTTCTTGGTATTTATACCCGACAGAGAAACGAGTATTACCACCAACATAGTTATACGATGAGTCATCCGAACTGAAACCATTGACATCACTAAAGTTTAGATCATTATGCAAATAGCCATACTTGCCAAAACCTGCATAATTTTCATGTTGATAAGAATAAGACGATGTATAATCAGTGTTGTCGCTATAAGAACCAGATAGATTCAAACCATGTGACATAATGATCGCGTTTTGATCGATCTCTTCTTTTACAAATTTTATTTCTGACTCTTCTATTATCTCAGTTAAGAATTGTGAGTTAACATGAATAATCAATGATTGGCTATCTGGCACATAAACAAAATCATATAAATCAGGTAGTAGACCACATTCACTTCGATAACCTTTACAATCTAGGCTCGATTCAACCCCATTTACCAGTGTTGTTGCCATCGCATCGCTAACATCTTTCTCAATACCAAGTTCATTCGCCAATGCTTGTGCTACAAGTTGTTTTTGTGAAGTGGGAATTCTTACTTCATCACCCGAGATGAAAGCTTCCGAATAGAATAATTTGTTGTTATCAGCCGAGAGAATTAGTGGCATTCTTATCAACTTCTCTTCAAACATATCTTCAAATCCATCTGGAATATTTGCGACGGATTTTGAACTATATATTATGGCCAAGAAAAATATGATAATTAAGTTTAAACCAAACCAAAGTCTAATAAACATTATAGTTGAAGCTCCACATTGAACGTAATACGACCATTGCAATCTAATGGCTCATCACTCGGTATATTTTTATTTGTCACTAATTCAAATTCATTGGTAGAGTTTTCATATTCAGTATTTTTAATATTATTAAATTCAAAGTTTGGTATATCTGAAATATCAGAGTAATGTTTTCTATCGATATAGAGATCGACAAAATCATCATACATAGTCTCACCGCTATCGTTGAAAACACATTTAGAAGTGAACTCTGATATGTTATAACTGTATTCAAACGAATCCCCAGAGCTTGTTGGTATATTCGTTCTAATATAAGAATAAAAACGCCCATTTAGAAAGGTTTCGTTCTCACTATCATACTTCAGTGCAATAAACTCATCAGATAAATCTACATTTATAGAATAGTCATACAAATTCGCTCTATTTATTTGTGTATTTACTGGAAATGAATAGCTTTCATAGCCAAAGCTATTGAAACTAAAAATAACAAGCAATAATAGAAAGAAATAATTTATATAGATATTCATTTTCATCAGCCTAAAAAAACAAGGCACTTAATTAAGTGCCTATCAAATAATGAGATTTTTTCTTATGGCAAAGTTGCAATCATATCAACGTTAACGATAACTTCTGTACCAGCAATATCATCTGGATTTGAGTGTGCTGTATCGTTAGCAACATACAGTTGAATCGTATCGCCTGTTGAAAGTTGAGTTGAAGCTAAGTATTCAGCTGCAGTAAGTTCCGTCGCTGAAAGGTTATCGCCGACGACAATGTTAGGCTGTACTTCACCCATTAAAGCTGGAAGCACATTTACTTGTGATACCGTCCAGTTAGCTGGAGTTAAAGCCCCAAGCACAGCCCCCGTGTAGTCATGCGCTTCCAAAATAACAGGTTTAGTTGTTTCGAACGTACCGTCAGCGTTCACCTGTAACGTACCAACAAAAGAAGCAGAGTCTTCACTACCGCCCGCACCAGTAACAAGGATGTCACCGTTGGTTACAAAACCAGGAACAAAGCCGCTGAATACTGCAGAACCAGTAGAGGTATCGCCAGGTGCAGAAAAAGCTGGAACAGATGTAATTGCAGATAGCAGTGTAATAAGTGTTAGTTTTTTCACTTTTATTTCCTTCGATATATTCATAATATGATTAGTTAGCCCCTTGCTAACTTCGGGTGTATGATATGCAATGAATAAACGTTTTGGTTAGCAAATAAAGAAAAGTGACCTTCCGATATGCCTAGTGGATATTTGAGCAAGAAAACCATTCACCTAAAAAATAACCTAGGCATTTAATTCCTTAGGTTACTCATTCGCTAATTTAGTAACTGGTATTAGATCCCACCTTCGGTCTTATCTTATAAAAGTAGTTATTCACATGAACAACCCCACTTCAATATAAATACTAGAGACGTATAACAGTTTGAGTTTTAACTTATATCATTGCTAATAGCGCCAGCTGTCAACTAGGCACTCACCAGTGCCAGATACTAGCTCGTGCTAATTTAAAGTGATTTAGCCTTGTTAGAATACGCAAATAAATAATGGGCTGTGCTCTCTTTGCTTAATTCCCATAACATTCACTAATGAGTATTAAATACATGATGAGAATAAGTACATACGCACCTTTTCATAAATTATCCCTGTCAGTAGCGATATCATTGGCGCTGTTTGGGTGTGGTGCATCTAGCGACGAAGCGACTACTAACTCCAAACCCGAATCTCCAACATCAGGAGATACCCTTTACTATGCTCAGGATGTAATTCGTCAAAGCACTCCCACAAATACCTTTTTTGTTGATTTGTCGAATAATATGGAGTCATCTGATGATTCGTCAGTTACATTAACGACAGTTACGTCTTTGAATAATAGCTATGATTGTAATGTTGTATCCCAAAATGCCAATGGCTTCACCATTAGCGCTCAAAGTGCAAAAGTGTGCGACTACCGCTATCGAGTTGGCGCTGCGCTACCTTCTGACATCGCTATGAGCTCCCATAGTAACTATGGAGAGGCGCGTATTAGCGCTACTTCAGCAACATCAGGAGATGGTTTTGCTGAAGCGACAGTTCGTGCGGCTGTCGGTGAGTCAACTGAGCAACTTACACCGATTTCAGGACTAACCTCCTCTTTCACATCTGTACAAATAGATATCGCTAAAGAGCTTGGGAACGCGGGGTACTCTCTAGACACAAGCACATATGCATTAGCAACCACGGTTACATTGCCTAATGGTGATGCGACAAATTCAACTGCTATTGCAAACACATCAACTAATACGATTGATTACACCCCAGGAGATGGCATACCAAGCGGCGTAGAACGCATCCTATATAGCTATAGTGATGGTTCAAGTGTGTTAGCTGGTAGTATTGATATCGCGGTCTCAACAGACACAAACAGTGCACCAACAGCAGAATCTCGCAGGAAAATCAGTTATATAGATCCAGACTCTGGTGACGAGGTAGCTAAAATTCCTTATGGTAAACAATTAAGGTTCAATGTTACGGATCTTATAAGTGACCCTGACGGTGATACTCTTCATCTCGTTGACATTTACAGCTTTGGTGCAACCATCTTAATTCCAAACGATGCCAACAACGATGGTAATCTTTTCAATGATACTGAGTTTGATTTCACTAGTACCCAACCTGGAGAAACATCTGTGTCCTATGTTGTGTCTGATGGAAAAGGGGGCTATGCCACAGGAATTTTGCAAGGTTACGTCGGTAACCCATATGAGCCAATCGTCTCAGTGAATATCTACCTACCACCGTTGATGTACGCAGATGCTAGAGATGCTGAAATCATCGCCACACCTCAAGTTGGTAACGGTACTACCGCTTTAAATGGTATCACCACGGCTTCTCACGATTGGCACACTGCTAATTCCTTGTGCCAAGCTAGAGGAGCACGATTGCCAACGGCGATGGAACTTCAAAGCCTATATGATGATGGCAATACTAGTGGCCGTTTGTTTACTAATCACAACTGGCCAATTGACGTTAACTACTGGGCTAGTGACCAAGGAACAAGTGGAACTAGCTATCATCGTTCCGTAAACATGGCAGATAGAGTTGTTAGTACAAATGATGTCAATTCGAGTGTTCGATTTACTGCTTGCGTCGATGAAACACCTCCAGGGTATCCAATTAAATTCCTTGGTGATGACATTGGTAATGATTATCTATTTGATACTCGTATCAATGCTCAAGTGACGTTTGGCTGTGGGTTTATTGTAGATTCTATCTCGCAGGTAGGAGGTGCTCGTATTGGAGGCACTGGCGGAGCCCAACATACAATAAACGTTGCTGACATAGGTAGAGTTAGAGCTCTCTGGGGACCCACAGAGTTTGGGTCTGGAAACGATATGTCTCGACTCTTTCTATATAATAAATCTGGTGGCTTACTGTTAACCTGTGGTAACAAATCTTACTCAGGTCACTATAGCGATGAATATACTCTAACCGCAGATGAGCAGTTAACAGGCTTTAGGGCCACAGGAGACAGCTACCTAAATGGATTAGAGCTTTGGGTTGATACCGAATAATCCTAAGACGCTAGCGTTAAACTAGTTATTCGTAACTAGTTTAACGCTAGACTGCACACTATTTATGTTTCAATTTAAACAATTTCAACTCAAACCTCACTATTACATCCAATCTAACTTTAGTCGAACTGGCAGGCATTAAACACTTGATACTAGGCTAGTATCTTGAGATGTTTAGCTTTCTATCTTGATACATTAAGGCAGCAATGCAGTAACACTCTCGAGACGTTCTATAATATGAACACGTTTACCGCATTGAACTTTCATTGAATAAAAAGGATTTATCATGAACAAACTCGTCATTATCATCTTATGTGTACTGCTTCCGCCTGTTGGCGTGTTCTTCGCTCGCGGCGCCGGGAAAGATTTGGTGATTAATATCATTCTTACTTTCTTCTTCTGGGTTCCAGGAATGATCCATGGTCTGTGGGTAGCCACCCGCTAACCCTTATTAACAAATAGATACCGAATAAAATATCCATAAAAACAAGCTCCTAGCCATGAAGAGTTAAAAATAGGATGAAATGAAAGTACTTTTCCACTATCATCCTGTCGCCTAAACGTAAGCGATTGCTTTCACAGATTTCGCTGAGTTTAGGCTCCAACTACATAACACTTCAAATGGTGGGAGCCTTCAATGACACAACTTACGATTACTCGTCCTGACGACTGGCACGTTCATCTACGCGATGGCGAAGTATTAAAAGATACAGTTCGCGATATCAGCCGTTACAATGGTCGAGCGTTAATCATGCCAAATACCATCCCACCGGTAACCGATACCGAAATGGCTCTTGCTTACCGTGAACGCATCATGGCAGAGCAGCCAAGTGAACAATTCCAGCCTCTAATGGCACTTTACCTGACAGACAACACAACACCTGACGAAATTCGCAAAGCGAAAGAGTCTGGTGCAGTAGTCGCTGCAAAGCTTTACCCAGCAGGCGCGACGACTAACTCTGATTCAGGTGTAACTTCAGCTCAAAAGATTTACCACGTACTCGAAGCAATGCAAGAAGTGGGTATGTTGCTGCTGGTACACGGTGAAGTAACGGCTCACGATGTTGATATCTTTGACCGTGAAAAAGAGTTCCTAGACACAGTGCTAGCACCGATTGTTAACGACTTCCCTAACCTGAAGATCGTTCTAGAGCACATCACGACGGCAGATGCTGCGACTTTCGTTAAGAACGCTAACGAGAACGTAGCGGCAACCATTACTGCTCACCACTTGCTTTATAACCGCAACCACATGTTGGTTGGCGGCATTAAGCCACACTTCTACTGCCTACCTATCCTTAAGCGCAACACACACCAGTTAGCACTTATTGAAGCAGCAACAAGCGGTAGCAAGAAGTTCTTCTTGGGTACAGACTCTGCACCACACGCTAAAGGTGCAAAAGAGTCAGCATGTGGTTGTGCAGGTTCATACACTGCGCACGCAGCAGTAGAGCTTTACACTGAAGTGTTTGAACTAGAGGGTAAGCTTGAAAACCTAGAAGCGTTCGCGAGCCACAACGGCCCAGACTTCTATGGCATGCCACGTAACTCAGATACCATCACTCTAGTTAAAGAAGAGTGGAATGTTGCTGAAACCATGCCTTTCGGTTCAGACATCGTTGTGCCAATCCGTGGCGGCGAGACGATTGCTTGGTCTGTAAAATAAACGCTTAGTCGGTAAATAAGCGCTCATGTTGAAAAATAAGAGTGTGGTGTTAATTAAACACGACCCATTAGACTAAAAGGGGCACCATAATGATTATGGTGCCCCTTTTTCGTTTCGTGGAGAGAGGGGTTTATTAAGACCAATAATGAGCGATTACTTACCGCGAATTTTCTCTATCACAGTCCAAACAGCAACAACGATCAATCCAGCTAAAACCCCAATCACACCATTCAACAGCGTTGGTACCACCGCGGTTGCAATCGAATGTCCACTGAAGTCCATAATAATCGGTTCAATTAAATGATGAATCGCAGGAACGTTGTGCACCACAATACCGCCGCCAACCAAGAACATCGCCGCAGTACCGACCACCGCAAGCGTCTTCATTAACTTGGGCGCAAACGCGACTAGCCCGTTACCCAATCGAGTTTTAATGCCACTGCCATTCGATGTTCGCTGGAGATAGAAACCTAAATCATCCAGCTTAACGATCCCTGCCACTAAGCCATAAACACCAATCGTCATCACAACCGCTATCAAACTCACCACAAGAATCTGAGTCACGATACTTGTACCCGTTACGGTACCCAGCGCAATTACAATGATTTCCGCAGATAAGATAAAGTCAGTCCGAATCGCGCCTGCTACCTTTCTCTTCTCATACTCTTCAACAGATTCACCCGAGCTGCTTTCCTCATCTTTCTCTTCGTGTTGATGAGCATGAGGAAAAAGCTTTTCTAAGATTTTCTCTGCCCCTTCAAAACAAAGAAACAGACCACCAATCACCAGTAGTGGCATGATCAACCAAGGAATGAATGCACTGATCAATAGTGCTGCCGGAACCAAAATCAGCTTGTTTTTAAATGAGCCTTTTGCGACCGCCCATACCACTGGGATTTCTCTTTCAGCAGAAACACCGGATACCTGCTGGGCGTTAAGGGCTAAATCGTCACCTAATACGCCTGCGGTTTTTTTAGCGGCTACCTTAGACATCAATGCGACATCATCCAACACGGTTGCAATGTCATCTAACAGTGTTAGTAAACTTGCTCCAGCCATTTTGTTGTCTCTTTATAAAGAATTGAACCATCAATAAAATGTAACACCATCAATTCACTCATCAAAGTTATGAGTCTGTAAAAAATAAAGTCACAAGTTGTGTTTTCTATTGCTGTCTCTGTTAGACAGGAATAATCTGTCTTAATCTTTCACGAACATAAAAGAAAAAGTATAGATGAAAAGTGAATCTACCTACCCGATTGGTAAGCCAGGGCAAAAATGGCAACAAGCAGAACGTGAAGCATGGTTAGCTCAACGAACGGTTAAGCGTGAATACCAGCAAGAAGTTGTACCAAAGATTAAAGCACTTGCAGACCGCTTTGACATCGAACAATACGGCGCACTGAGCTACGACGAAGCTCGCTTCCCACTCTTCGCTATCAAGAGCAAAAACTGGGACGAGTCAAAGCCGACGATTCTGGTAACAGGTGGTGTTCACGGTTACGAAACCAGTGGCGTGCATGGCGCGATCAAATTCGCTGCGACTCAAGCAGAAAAATACACGGCGCACTTCAACATTGTTGTCGCACCTTGTGTGAGCCCTTGGGGCTACGAAGTGATCAACCGCTGGAATCCAAATGCTGTTGATCCAAACCGCTCTTTCTACGACGGTACGCCAGCAGAAGAATCAGCAAACCTACGAGCTCTAGTAGCGTCTCTGCCAGAAGTATTGGTTCACGTTGACCTGCATGAGACGACTGACTCTGATGAAACTGAATTCCGACCTGCACTCGCAGCTCGTGATGGCATTGAGTACATCGAAGGTATGATCCCAGACGGTTTCTACACTGTTGGCGATACTGAAAACCCACAACCTGAATTCCAAGCTGCTGTCATCGCTTCAGTTGAAAAAGTAACCCACATTGCGCCTGCGGATGACGAAGGCAAGATCATTGGTTCAGACGTCACTCAACACGGCGTGATCAACTACCCAATGAAGAAGCTTGGCTTATGTGGCGGCGTGACTGACTGTAAGTACGGTACAACCACAGAGGTTTACCCAGACAGTGACAAAGTAACAGACGAAGAGTGTAACGATGCTCAAGTTGCTGCTGTTGTTGGTGCTTTGGATTACGTTATTCAGCACGAATTGAACGCGTAAGCGTAAACCCGCTCATAGCTAGAACCGGGCACCTAGACTAATAACTAAGAGCCAAGAACTAAAAGAGCCACAAATGACTACTCACTTGTGGCTCTTTTTTGTTTCTCTTTCGCTGATGTCTTCTACGGCATAAAAAAGCTCCCTTGCACGCGGTGCAAGGGAGCTTTGAATCTGCTGATTAGAGTAAGTTCCTATCTAGAGGTACTTACTTAGTGGCCGGAGTAACCGTTTCTTGCCCTTTACCGACTTCTGTCAGTAGGCCTTTCAACAAGCTCACACAACCAATCAAAAGAATGATCGTAAACGGCAGTGCTGCAATAATCGTAATAGATTGCAGAGCTTGGATTGATTGAGTACCACCAATCCACAGCATCACCATCGCGATAGCACCTGAGATAACCGCCCAAACGACTTTCTGTTTCACTGGCACTTCTAATTTACCACCCGCCGTCATGCCATCGATAACGATAGAACCTGAGTCCAACGTTGTAACGAAGAACACGATGATCAGCGCGACTGCGAGAACAGACAGAATGCTACCGAACGAGTAAGCATCTAGCATGTAAAACAAGCTTAGAGATACGTCTGTAATGCCTTGGTCGAGGCCAAGTTGCCCCACCTGATTAATCACTTGCTCGATAGCTACGCCACCGAAGATAGACATCCAAGCTGAAGTCACCAATGTTGGGATAATCAATACGCAAAGTAGGAATTCACGAACCGTACGGCCTTTAGAAATACGCGCTACGAACATACCGAAGAAAGGTGCATACGCTACCCACCATGCCCAGTAGAACACAGTCCAACCATGCAGCCATGTTGTGTCTTCACGACCCGCACTTTGGCTCAAAGCTACGATATTTTTCACATAGCCCGTTGCCGCCGTTGCCATTGAATCAAGCACAGTTGTGAAGTTCAATACAGCGATAAGACCAAGGAATATGAATGCAATAACCATGTTCAGGTTACTTAGGAACTTAACACCACCGTCCATACCACGTAGTACAGAGATGATCGCCAAGCCCATGATCAGAACGATGATAGATTGCTGAAGGAAGATGTTGTTTTCCAAGCCGAACACGTGGCTAATACCACTTGCTGCTTGTGTACCACCTAAGCCCAATGAAGTCGCAAGGCCAAACAGAGTAACCAGTACGGTTAGAACATCGATTACATCACCAGTTTTGCCCCACACACGCTCACCCAGAATTGGGTAAAACACAGAACGCATTGATAGCGGTAAGCCTTTGTTATAAACAAAGTACGCCAGACAAAGCGCCGTCATGCCATAGATAGCCCATGCATGAAAACCCCAGTGGAATACGGTTGCGCCTAGCGCCAGTTCACGACCAGCGGCTGTGAAAGGTTCTGCGTCTAATGGCGTTCCGAACCAGTTAGTGAAGAACGCAGTTGGCTCTGCAACACCCCAGAAGATAAGTCCAATACCCATACCTGCTGCGAATAACATCGCAATCCAAGATGACATTGAATAGTCCGCCGTCGCGTCTTCGCCACCTAAACGGATTTTACCCAACGGTGAAAAAGCAAGAACAACAGCAAACGCTAGCATTATGTTAGCTCCCCACATAAACAGGAAGTCAAACTTTGATAGAACAGCACCCTTAATAGAATCAATTGCAGCTTTAGCATCTGCAGGAGGAAGAGCAAGAAGAGTGATGATGAAGAGAAGAGATAAGCCAACTGAGGCTACGAAAACTGTGTTATGGACATCCATGCCCCATTTACTGACGTTGTCTTGACCAACTTGATAGTCAGTAGAATCAATACTGTACTTTTTTGATTTAAAACTCATAAATTATGATGTTCGCATATCCGATTCAACGAATATAAGGACGCTCTCCATATCCAACTACTACTTGATTGGCTCGCCGCATCGCCTAAATAAAAGGCAATAAAAATCACAATAGTTAGTGATAAATGGACTTACTGGCTCAATCCCAAGGCGCGTATTATAGCACAGCTCAAAGCATTTTGACTGAGATTTCGCTCAATAGTCGCCCAAACCACCGTTGACAATGATAGTTAACCTAATAAAAACAGAATAAAACAAAAGAACAAAATTATTTAAATACAACAACTTAAATCAAAACCACACACTGTAACGTCACATCCAAAATTTCTGCATATAATTTTGATAATCGCCCAATTTACTTATAGCTCTAATAAAAAAGCCCCGCTATAGGGGCGGGGAAAGTTACCAAAGGTAAAAGAGAAATCAGTGCTCAAATGTCAGTGCTGCGTCTCACAGATCAGCACTGCACATTTCAAAGACAGTTCGTTAGATTGCGAAGCAAAAACCTAGGTTATAGTCTTCACCATTTTTCGCCGTGAACTCTTTGTCTTCACTTGATGCATTCGGGCGGCCACTTTCATCGCCTTTTACTAAGCTCACCCAGTGACGGATGCCAGAAGAACGGCTCGCCTCAGTTTGACCAAACGTGGTGCACGTCTCTAATTGGATATCTTGAATATCAACCAACTCCAGGCGGCCAGTGCCTTTACGAGCACCGATTGTCACTTCAACGTGCGTACCGCTTTCATCACGGAATAGGATTGCTGAAGGCTTAGATTTATCACCTGTGTAAGCCACAAAGTGTTTAGCGCGTTTCAAACCTGTGTGTTCACCGTTTTTGAAATAAACCTGAACGTGTCGGTAGTCAATCTCGTAGCTCACCGCGTCTTCGTGTGAACCCGCCTCAAGAGGAAATAAAGTATCAAGCAACTGTTTCGCCATTTTCTGTTTTTCGAGTTGCTTGTCTGCTTTCACCATTTCGACGGCAAAGACAGCTTCAGCAATAAATGTTGAATGGTTTCTGTGAAGTTCTGTTTTGTCTAGTGTCAGCATATTCATAGTCTATCCCTCGTACGGCTTTAAATTTCATTTAGGTCAAACATCCCAATAGACCCTTTTCAAAATTGTTCTTTACTGTGTGGTTTCCATGTTTTTCATACTACTGTTATTTTTGAAACAATTTCACAACAAAAATTACACAGTGTGAATTTTACTAAATTGCTTTTTTACACAAACCGGCATTTCGAGCCCCCAGCCCTTTATTTAAATGGGTTGAGGGTTCCGTAGAAACGCGTTTACGTGTTGTTTGAATTTGTGTAATAACCCACCCCAACCAACTTATTGTCGATAACTCGATAGTAAGTGTGCTTAGTTTCCACTTTGCTCGACAGCGGATTTAACCATCGATAGGTGTAAACGCCACGACCATTTTCTTTGGCTCGATTTAACATCTCAGTAAGAATTGGCTTATCGTCAGGGCTTAGATTTTTACGCTGATTTTTCCATCTTTCAGAGTAAACACGTCGACCATGCGAGCTTCGATGATGCTGCCATCCGGGTTCGTAGCAGAAAACGTTGATTCACTCACCGCGCGGTCACCGCACACAAAGTGGACAGGGTCGCTCCAAGCTGCATCTGGAAAGTTCTGCCAAACCAATTCAAAGCTATTTCGAACCGCTTCGTACCCTTCGATAGTGTTTCCAAACAAGCCTTCTCCTGCCACCGTGTGGAATACACTGTCTTCTGTCATGAAAGACATCAGCGCTTCAATATCATGGTTATTCCACGCATCACTGAATGACTGTAAAAAGGCGGTGTCGACTTGGTTTTCCAGCACGAATGTCGATGCATTGGTTTGCATATTCATATTCCAGAATCCTTTATGTTTTCGTTATTGGTTTAAATTTCAGTAGCTTTGCGCCACTTTTTTATTAGAGTGTTTAAACTAGATCTGTGAAAATTTAACAATTTAATAACAAGATTCATCACTCTAACTTCGAGTTAGGTTATAAACAATCTCTAAGCTCACAGATTTCATCTTTTTATACATTAATTGGTGTTCTAATTTTATTTATCCTGTAACTCACTAGATTTATATGAGCTCTAAATAAAATCAGTAGAAATATTAGACTTTAGTCGAAATCAAAATCTTGATGATACTTTCGGCCATACTGTTCAAGTTGACGTTCATGAGTATTAACCTGCAATTCAATATTTCCGTCACCTTTATTTATTACTTGATTGTTATCTACATGGGCTTCATTTTTTAAATCCGTTAGTTTCTCTTCGACATACTCTGTCGGTTCATTTAAAACGTTCATGGATATTAACTCCTTTATCAGGTTTACTTTTACTGATGGAAGAATATGAACGGACACTAGACCGTTTGAATATTCTTTCTCATCGTACAGAGGCTGAATGGCATCATTGCCACCTTCCTTAAATGGGTGAATGGAATACCACTTGTCCTTGCGCGGCTCTTGCTGATCGCAATCCGCCACATTAAATATCTGAGTTTTGTTGATATTACACGGCGAGCTAAAAACACTAACCCGCTGATAATCAATAGCTTTAATTATGTTTATGCAGTCTTTACTTTGGCTGTGACACACCGACCAAAGCGCATTTAACAGGTTATCGGTCCATTCCAGTAAACGGGTGGGAAAGCCCTGCTTTTTGGCTAAACACATCAATAACCAGTCATTTATGTCGTTAGAACTCAGCGAGTGACCACCGTAAACTCTCACTGTTGAAAGCAACTCTTGTTCGACACGGCGTATGTTCTTACGATTGGAACGGCCTAAACTTGGCATTAGATTATTATTTTCATAATCACACACGTTATACATCAAACCACGTTGGTCACTGCATTCATTCATTAATGAATTAATTATTTTATACAGCTCTTCGAGTGAGCTTATATAACGTTTATTGTTCACAGTATGCATGTAATAGGTCACTTAATTTAAATTTATTACAATTAAAAATTAACTATCATGGTTAATC
>NZ_JBFRTQ010000063.1:0-3740 GCF_041474195.1 Vibrio sp. 10N.222.52.C3
AGCTAATCATGATTAGCTTAATACGACTCTCCTTTTTCTCAATCTTAGATAATTGATCAAAGTTTGGGATCATTTTTGGCATACATACTCGGACTAATATTAGAAATTTACGACGTTGTGAGAGCGCTGATAACTATCATGTGAATTACAATAGTTTAACGGCAGATTCCATATAAGGAAGTGTTTTTTGGCGAAAATTTACTTTGTTGGCTGGCCAAAAAAATCATGTGCTTCGGTGTGGCTAGAGTAAGGTTCTCAAGTTGCTTAGTAAATAATCGTGTCGCTTCGAGTTACTATTCGTGCCTATGATTCATTAATGTTTTTCCAACTAAAGGGATAATCGGAACGGGGATGTTCAACTAGAATATAGGCATAAGTTTTACAGTGTAAATGATCGTGTTGAGATCGTTTACATCCCTACATAAAGCGGCGCGCGATGCTGCTGAATAATAATTAGGAAGGAGTAGACAATGTCTTCTGCATTTTACCAACAGATTCAAACTCAAATCGAAGAAGTTAAAGAAGAAGGTCTTTACAAGTCTGAGCGCATTATCACTTCTGCACAAAAAGCAGCGGTTTCTATCTCGACTGGTGAAGAAGTACTAAACTTCTGTGCAAACAACTACTTAGGTCTTGCTAACCACCCAGCTCTTATCGAAGCAGCTAAAGATGGTATGGATCAGCACGGTTTTGGTATGGCTTCAGTACGTTTCATCTGTGGTACTCAAGACTCTCACAAAGAACTAGAGCAAAAGCTATCTACGTTCCTTGGTAAAGAAGACACTATCCTTTACACATCTTGCTTTGATGCAAACGCTGGCCTATTCGAAACGATTCTAGGCAAAGAAGACGCAATCATTTCTGATGCTCTAAACCACGCATCTATCATTGATGGTGTTCGTCTATGTAAAGCAATGCGCTTCCGTTACTCGAACAACAACATGGAAGAGCTAGAGCAACAACTTATCGCAGCTAAAGAAGCGGGCGCTCGTCACACACTAATCGTAACTGACGGCGTGTTCTCAATGGACGGCGTAGTGGCTAACCTTCCTGCTATCTGTGACCTTGCAGACAAGTACGACGCACTAGTAATGGTTGATGACTCTCACGCAGTGGGCTTCATGGGCGAAAACGGCGCGGGCACTCACGAGTTCCACAACGTTGTTGACCGTATCGACATCATCACAGGTACGCTTGGTAAAGCAATGGGTGGCGCTTCAGGCGGTTACACTTCTGGTAAGAAAGAAGTGATCGACTGGCTACGTCAGCGTTCTCGTCCATACCTATTCTCTAACTCTGTTGCACCAGCAATCGTATCTGCGTCTATCCGTGTTCTAGATCTTCTTGCGGAATCAGGCGACCTACGCACTCAACTATGGGAAAACTCTGCTCACTTCCGTACTCGCATGGAAGCAGCTGGTTTCACTATGGGCGGTGCTGACCACGCAATCATCCCAATCATGCTGGGTGATGCAAAAGTAGCGGCTGAATTCGCAGAGCGCGCACTAGAGAAAGGCATCTACGTAGTAGGTTTCTCATTCCCTGTAGTGCCAAAAGGTCAAGCTCGTATCCGTACGCAAATGTCTGCTGCACACTCTCGTGAGCAACTAGACCGCGCAATCGATGCGTTCATTCAAGTTGGTAAAGACATGGGTATCATCTAATTTTAAAGGGATGCCACGAGCATCCTTTAATTAGATAGAGCAACACCCAGTAGAATATATAGATTTTTGATTCTCGCCTTACAGTTAGGCGAGATGAACTGGATAAAATTATGAAAATTAAAGCACTTTCTAAGCTTAAGCCTGAAGAAGGCATTTGGATGACCGAGGTTGAAAAACCTGAAATGGGTCATAATGATCTTCTTATTCGTATTAAGAAAACCGCAATTTGTGGTACTGACGTACATATCTACAACTGGGATGAGTGGTCACAAAACACAATCCCAGTACCTATGGTAGTAGGTCACGAATACGTGGGTGAAGTTGTTGGCATTGGCCAAGAAGTTCGTGGTTTTGAAATCGGCGACCGTGTATCTGGCGAAGGTCACATCACATGTGGTCACTGTCGTAACTGTCGTGGCGGCCGTACTCACCTTTGTCGTAACACAACAGGTGTTGGTGTTAACCGCACTGGTGCGTTCTCTGAGTTCCTTGTGATTCCTGCGTTCAACGCATTTAAGATCCCTGCAGAAATCTCTGACGATCTAGCTTCAATCTTTGACCCGTTTGGTAACGCAGTACACACAGCACTTTCTTTCGACCTAGTTGGCGAAGACGTGCTAATTACTGGTGCTGGCCCAATCGGTATCATGGCTGCAGCTGTTGCTAAGCACGTTGGTGCTCGTCACGTTGTAATCACTGATGTAAACGAGTACCGCCTAGATCTTGCTAAGAAAATGGGTGTGACTCGCGCAGTAAACGTGATGGAAGATAAGCTTGAAGACGTAATGTCTGATCTTGGCATGACTGAAGGCTTCGATGTAGGCCTAGAAATGTCTGGTAACCCATCTGCGTTCAACAGCATGCTGACTAACATGAACCACGGCGGTAAGATCTCTCTACTAGGTATTCCACCATCAGATATGGCAGTAGACTGGAACCAAGTAATCTTTAAAGGCTTGGTTATCAAAGGTATCTACGGTCGTGAGATGTTCGAAACTTGGTACAAGATGGCTTCACTAATCCAATCAGGCCTAGATTTAACGCCAATTATCACGCATCACTTCAAGGTTGATGACTTCCAAAAAGGCTTCGACGCTATGCGTAGCGGGCTTTCAGGAAAGGTTATCCTTGATTGGGAATAGTCTAAATTAGGCTCTCATTAGTAAAAGGCGACAGGTTAAATTGTCGCCTTTTTTACGTCTAAAACCGCTAAATAACGCTCGATTACAGTGGCTGTCACCATTTTGTCGCCATTAATTTTCTAAAGGATTGAGGTGAACTGCCTGCATCAAATGCTCGGGAGCAAAGTGAGAATACGCCATTGTCTGCTCAATTTTTGTGTGACCTAGAATCCGCTGAAACACCAAAATATCCCCTTTATTCATCATAAAGTGCGAAGCAAATGTATGCCGTAGAACATGCGTTGCTTGCCCACTTGGAACATGATTAGGTAAAGCCCTTTTAATGTAGCGCCAGGCATCCTTATAAGTAGTGTCAAAAATCTTATGGTCGTTCACTGCGATATCTAAGATCTCATGATACAAAGCAGGTGAGATGGGCACACTTCGATTTCTCTTACCTTTTGTCTCGGTGTAAGTTAGCTTGAATTCAGCTACTTGTGAACGGGTAAGAGTGAGAGCTTCACTTATACGAGCACCGGTGGCTAAGCAAATCTTAGAGATTACAATGAGCTGTGGAATCGAGACTGTAATTACGCGGTTGAAATTCTTCAGGTTAAATAGGAACTCTTCAATTTGTGGCTTGGTTAGATATGCCAGGTTCTTCTCGCTAGTTTTGATTGTATCGATAGCTTCAATCGGGTTGGGGTATTTCCATTGATTGTACTTGATTAGTTTCTTGAACATTCCCTTTAGATAAATCAATTCCATGTTATGTGTTGTTGGTGAAATCTCAACAGATTTATTTTTGCCACGGTAAGGTATTCGTGTTGCACGATAGTCCAAGTAGTCTCGTTCTTTAAGGTGGTAGGCAATCGGGTTACCTAATCCTTCAATTGTTTTGGCTATCAGATCCCGAGCTTGCTGATCCGCACCAGTAGTTTTGGACACTGAGTTA
>NZ_JBFRTQ010000063.1:4498-8713 GCF_041474195.1 Vibrio sp. 10N.222.52.C3
TTTGGACACTGAGTTAAGTGAGTACAATCACTAATGAGGTGAACCATAACAAGCAAGAAGAAACGTATTATCCATTCTCCTGAATTTAAAGCCGAAACCCTGAAGTTGGCAGAGAAAGTGGGAGTCGCTACAGCTGCAAGACAGCTCTCGTTACATGAATCTCAGATCTATGGTTGGCGAAAAGCCACAAAGAAGAATTCTAATATTAGCCAACGAGAACAAGAATTGGCCGTTGAAGTCGCTAAGCTAAAAAGGCAGTTGGCAGAGCAAGCAGAAGAGCTAGACATCGTAAAAAAGGCCGCCACCTACTTCGCGAAAAATCTAAAGTAAATTGCTATGAATTTATGCTCGAACACCTGCTGAGTTTCAGTATTTCCCGTATGGCTAAGGTGTTCAGAGTTTCTTGAAGTGGGTTTTATTATTGGGTTGAGAACCGCCACAAGGCGATTCAACGTGAAACAGAGCGCCAAAAGCTTGATACCAAGGTAAAAGAAGCCTTTGACGTTAGCAAAGAATGAGATGGCTCAGACGTATTCAGAAAGAACTGGCAGAGAGCGGTGATAACCATAATGTTAAGACCATTGCCGCCAGTATGAAACGTCAGGATTTAGTAGCGAAAGCAGCACGCAAGTTTAAGTGTACAACGGACAGTAAGCATAAAATGCCCGTTGCTCCGAACTTGCTCGCTCAAGATTTTAACGCAACGGCTCCGAATCAAAAATGGGCAGGAGACATTACTTATGTTGCCACAAGCGAAGGCTGGCTGTACTTAGCTGTCATTATTGACCTATATTCAAGGCAAGTAATTGGTTGGTCTATGGATACGAGAATGACGGCCTCACTGGTCTGTGATGCCTTATCGATGGCTTTATTCCGTCGAGGATTCCCTGAGCAGGTTATAACTCATAGCGATCGAGGTAGTCAGTACTGCTCGAAAGACTATTTCAATTGCCATTACGCTGAAAGTTGTTACCCATTCACCGCTACACTTGATTATTTTCAATACGTTAAGTGCAAATACTACTAATCTGTCCAAGGTTTAGAGGACCTTGAACAGATTAGGTATACACAAGCTTAAATTAAACGTTGGAACGCGCGTTTTTCTTCTTTGATTTATAGGCTTTCATTGAAATTTTTAAAGCAAGCTGTTTTTGTTTAATTGAAATGAGTTGTCTAGTTACGACCTTATAGTGTAACTCTGTGATAAAGTTTTTTTCCCAAGGCGTAAGGCGGTCAAACCTCAATAAAATAGTGTCATTGAGTACATTGAACAACTCGTATTGGCTTTTATCCATTCGACTGCTAAGCATTCAATTAGAGCACTTAGCTAGAGAAATGACGTTAAGGCTTTCTACTTTCTCATTTTTTCCTAAGGTAATGATTCGATAAGAGATCCCACTCTCTAATAGTGGTCTTATTTCGATGTTGTCACAAAAACTAACGGCGACTTTTTCTACTAAGCGGTCCATATTCAAAGTTTTCTTTTTTACGAAAACAAGAGTGACACTATCGCCCTCTGACTGTGCATTTACGAGTGTGATTGAGCCTAACTCTTGTGGAAGTTGGCTTGAAATAACTGTCGCTCTATAATCGGCAAGTCCATTAGATTTTATTGGGCTTATCTGACAACCGTTAAGCATGACACTGACGAAGAGAATTACAGTTGTTCGTAGCATTATGCGCTCCTTCTTCCTTTCTTCTCCCTTTAGGTGCCTTAAAATATTTATGGATATAACGTGAAGATATAGAAGATAAGAGCGCACTGTAATCTAAACTGAATGTGACTTTTTCCCCTACAAATAGTGGTTTCTGTGAGGATTCAAGGACAAGATGATCACTGGTTGAAGACATGATCTTAATCCCATTCGGAGCCTTAAGCCCGCTGACACAAACATCTTGGCGGCCTAATGCTAGAATAGCTTGTGAGACCTCCCCTCTATCTTGAAGGTTTTCTTTTTCACCAAAAGCATTTAACCCCCGACTCCCCCAAGGCAAAGTCGGTTTAGTCTTGGATTCAATCACTTCAGCGGTCAAAGAAACCGCATCCGTATGTAAGCCTTTGATATTTTCGTGCTCTAAAGGCTCACAGCCTAAAAAAATGGCTTCTCCTATACGAAGGTGATTGACTCGAGTTAAGCCTGTTCTCTGAAGAGCCCAGTTAACTGAAGCAGAATTACCCCCTGAAATAATTTCTAGATTGATCCCAAATTTAGCTTCAATTCCATCGGCAAGATCAGAAAGAATATTCATATTTTGATCATCTGGAGCGACACCATACCGACAGGCTAAATTCGTACCAATTCCTTTTATCGTGATGTTTGGTAAAGAAATAATCTCTCGGATAAAATCAATCACGCGATTTGGCATCACACCTTCTCTGAGATCGCCAAGCTCAACCATAATAATGATACCGTGACAGCAATTTTGTTGTTCCGCTGCATGTGAAAGCCTCTGAATCACTTCAACTTCAGAGTTTAAACTCATATCACTGTATTTTATTACGCTCGCCACTTGACTGAGCATGGGTGTACGTATCAGCATTTTAGGGGTAGCAATGCCAGATTCAGTCATCTTTTGAAGATTTTCGATTCTTGAATCGGCTAACATTGTTGCGCCAGCATCAATAAGAACTTGTGCGATGATAGGGTGGCCGAGGAAGGCTTTTGTTACAGGCGTAACGGATATATTTTTCAGTGAGAGCTGAGAAATCAGGAACTGAGCGTTATGATGAACTTTCCCACAATCGATGTCTAACCTAGGGTAGTTCACCCTTTTTCGGCCAGTTTACTTGCTATTATAGGAAAGGCTGACGTTACGATGTGCAGTAGATGTTCAACAGGCTGTGACAAGACATCAGTAACCGGTAAACCAAATTCGGTAGTGTAAGTGTCTATCGCACAACGTGTTTCATCCAACGACATATCTTCATGATTCAGTGTTAGTCCAATAACATTGGTATTAGAAAACGTTTCGATAAGATTGATTTCTGAGGCAATCGAAGGCATTGGGCAATCAGGAAAATCACTACGATATAAACGTTTAGGGGCATGTTGCAGTATCACACCCGTTGGACAACTGCCACGTAAGATAAAAGCGCTGGTTGAAAACGCAGGGTGACTCAAGGCTCCTTGCCCCTCAACAATTATCAGATCCGGATTTTCTTTTTCATAGGCCTGTACAATGACAGATTCCAATTCACCGGCACAAAATTGTGAAGGGACTGCATCGAGTGCAACGCAGTATTGTGCGCCTTGCATAATACCTGTTTGACCAGTGGCAATCAGAACGACGTTAAGGCCTTTTTGAGTCAGTTCATTCGCCAATATTGTTGCTGTTGTTCGTTTTCCTAGCGCGCAATCCGTCCCCATTACAGCAATTCTCGGACATTTAACGTTGTGTATTTTCCCGCTAAACGTTTTCAGATCGCCTTTACTTTTGGGTTTGCGAGTATCGAATATTCGAACGTTATTCTTTAAACTGGCTTCTAAAAACAGAGGATCGTCGGTTAGAAATTCATGTAAGCCATTTACGATGTTCATTCCTAATGACATGGCATTTAAAATGATGCTTTTATCTAAGTCAGATAAAAAACCACTTGATGGCGCAATGCCAAAAATGAAATAATCGGGAATGCTTTCCGCGTGAATGATAGCTTCTTCAGCATTGGCAAGGATCGGTATTCCATTGGCTTTGTTATCAAGAACTTCACCAGCATCTAAGCCAGCAGACTCACTATCAATAACCGATAGAATACGATAGCTTAACGAATGCCTCACTAACCCATTAGCGGTTTTACCATCAATTTTACCAAAATTACCTTCGCAATATATAATTGCAGAAGGGATGACCGGATTTACTTTTTGAGCAAGTGGTAACCAAGGAGCTATATGGGGTACGTTGTTGGTATCTACATTTTCAATTCTAGAGAGTTTGAATATATTTCTTAACTTTTCGGTTGAGATGGACATAATTAAAGCCTGCAGTATGGCTTAGGAGGGCGACTAAGGAGTGCCGATTTGCGAGTTCGGAAAAGAAAAGAAGTCCCTACTAAGCGGTAGGGATAACAACCAAGGTAACACACTCACCAGACTTTTGTTGGTTATTATTAATACGCTTTCTGAGTCTATTACTTTCAGACTTCGCCCACTTGAGCGTTGTAATTTCTCAAACTCAATTTACCGCTTGTTAATCCCTTGTATCGAGACATTGCGGTCT
>NZ_JBFRTQ010000064.1:0-15811 GCF_041474195.1 Vibrio sp. 10N.222.52.C3
ATTCCATACAAACAACCATTAATAGAATTTAAAACTTTAGCGAACTAAATAATAATTTTTGAGACTTTTCTCCGATACCCAATAAAATCAGCCACTTGATTTGATATGGGACTCAACAAAGGTTACTAAATAAGCGTTATTAAATATAAGATTTGTATCATTTCAGAATTTAATTCGAATTCACTTATAAAAGCCTATGTTCTTTTGAGGTTTTCGGTTACAACTTAACAGAGGATGGCTTGACGGAATCAGAACTCGATGAGTGTATCGAAATCAGAATAGAAATGATCGGTCTAGAAATAGACGATGATCTTGAGAGCCAGTTACTTGCGTGTATGGTTAGTTGATTGCTTAGTAAGTTGGTTATTTAAATAACTTCACTTCTTCGACATAGAATAAGACCTCACAAGTGCGAAGTCTTATTTGTCATTCAAAGCTGCTCATGCAATATCAGCTTTCTTCAATCATTTTTGTTCAGCAAGTGTTTGTGTCGCTTTGGTATTCGTTGTATTCGCAGGTTTCACAATCAAACCAATCCCGACAAGAAACAGTATTGATGCAACAACCTGAGCCACAGACAGCACCTCATCATACATAAAGTAACCGCTAATCAATGCGAAGATAGGCACTAACAAGGTTAACGACGCGGTCGTGCTTAAAGGGTATTGGATTAGCAGCTTATTCCATACCCAATAACCAAATAGCATGGTTGGGTAAGCTTGAAACAGCACCGCAATCGTCGTGTTCCAATCCCATTGTTCGATGCCCTGCCAGATTATTTGGTCACCGTGTAACATCACGGCAAATGGCACTGGAGCAAACAGCATCCCCCAGACATTGAACGCAAAAGCTTGAGTGGTTTTCGATGCCTTAACAATCACGCCCATCAAGGTCCAACTGCACGCCGCAATCATAATCAAGATCACGCCATTAACGGTGACATTACCCGTAGCTGCAGATACCAATACCGCCAATGCACACATAGCTAGCATCGCACCCAATAATTTACGAATAGAAGCACTCTCCTTGAACAACCACACGCCAACCGCCATGCCGATTAATACGTTGGTTGAAAGCAAGACCGATGAAAGCCCAGACGATAAACCAGCAGTGATCGACCATGAAGCCATACCCCAGATACCCACACCGAACACAAAGCCATAACTGACTAAGTAGCGCCAAGCAACAGGCGATCAGCATGTCGACCGTGGTGAGCTGCTACCAAAAACTGGAATCACAAGGTTGGATTCATTCTCGACCGCAAGCGGGATATTTTGTTTCTCCTCATAAACCTGCTCACTCAACCCCAGAGTGGGCACAGTTTGAGAGTAAGGTGTCCAGCGTTAGGCAAACCTCATCGACTCACAACTCAATCAATGGGCCTTTAGGGGTTTCGAGCACCACTAATGATGAGCAGTCGATCGTTGAACTGGAACGAAGTTTTCGTCGCGCTATTAGGCGTATGAGCAACAGGCTTAACCATTACCCAGATACACAAGGTGAGCCGATTTTACGACAGGCATTATCCACTCATTTTGCCAAGCTCGATGTGCACTTTTCACCTGAAGAGATGGTGATTACGGCTGGCTGTATGTCTGCGATTAAGGCCGCACTTGAATCTTGCACTAAAGAAGGCGACACCATCGCTATTAGCTCGCCATGTTTCAACGGTATTCTGGAATTGCTCGGACAAATGTCGCGAAAAATCATCGAGATCCCGTCTCTAGATGATGGTGTCGACTTGCAACAACTGGAAGCGCATTTGAAAAATAAACAAGTCGATGCCGCGATCTTTTGTACCTCTCATATGAACCCTCAAGGGATCAACATGTCAGCCACTCAAAAGCAGAAACTGGCTGAATTAGCGAATCACTATCGAGTGCCGATCATTGAAGATGATGTGTATCTTGAACTGTCCTACTCCTCACACACACCACTCCCCGCGAAATACTAAGACAAAGGCGGATATGTCTTATGGTGTGGATCAGTATCGAAAAATTTGTCACCGAGTTACCGTTTGGGATGCTGCTTGCCGGGCAGGTTTATCAACGAATACAAGGCTCAGTTCTCAGCTGCGAGCTACGGCGTTGCCCTGCCCACTCAGCTTGCGGTTGCTGACTTTATTGGATCTGGCCAATACGCTAAGCACGTCAGGAGAAGATGCACTCAGATCTTGTCTTTGCGCCAACAATACCTAAGTTATTTGGCTCAGCACCTTCCTCAAGATGTGAAGATAAGTAATCCACAAGGTGGCATGGTGCTTTGGCTGCAAATCCCAAGCTTGAACCAGTCAGCCTTTGCTCAGGGCATTACCGAGAAGAACATTGATATTAGGCTTGGACACCTGTTCAGCACTCTCGACCTTTACAGCAATTGCTTACGCATCAATATTGGGTATTCGTTAGAGGGTGGAGCCAAGCAGCAATTGGATGCCTTAATCGAGCTTATCCATATTCACAGCTAACAGCACGTAGCACGTAGCACGTAGCACGTAGCCTTTCAAAATCCGCTTTTTTAAATGCCTTCGAATGCCGAATTCTAATAGCCTTTTGTCATAAAAAAGAAGGCTATTATTCCTATCTTAATTCGGGTAAAGCCCCGAACCGTAAGGAAACCCACTCGCCTCAAAACCCTTAAATGCTGAGTTTGCAAGCACCCACAAAATTATGCAACTTGGCTAATGACACATCACTTTTTATCGTCAATATACAGCCGTCAGCGCTGGCGTTTTCCTGTATTTGAAGAGAACTATTATGAGTGATAAAACAAAAAACAAACCACTACCTTCCTTTATCGAAGAACGCTTGAACTTCTATATTCAAGACCTGATTACCCAGAACCAAAGCCAGAAGCATTTAGTATTGGGTAAACGCCCCCAGCGTAATTCCGTTGTGATGCAGAGCAATGATTACCTAGCGCTGTCACACAACAAACAGATCCAACAAGCCCATCAAGCGGCGATCTGTGAGCACGATGACAACGTGGTGATGTCTGCCATTTTCTTACAAGATGATCAGTCTAAACCTGCGTTCGAAACTAAGCTTGCGAACTATGTTGGAATGGAGAGCTGTTTGCTTTCTCAATCGGGCTGGGCGGCCAATATTGGGCTATTGCAAACCATCTGCCCACCGGGCACACCTGTGTATATTGATTTCCTTGCACACATGTCGCTATGGGAAGGGATTCGGGCTGCCGGCGCAGTTGCCCATCCGTTTATGCATAACAATATGAATCACCTACGCAAACAGTTAGAGCGCCACGGCTCAGGTGTCATTGTTGTCGACTCGGTTTACAGCACAATAGGCACCATTGCCCCACTGCGCGACATCTACGAAATGGCGCAAGAGTTTGATTGTGCGGTCGTCGTTGATGAATCCCATTCACTGGGTACACATGGAGAGAATGGTGCAGGCTTAGTGCAAGCATTGGGGCTCACCAAGCAAGTCGACTTCATCACCGTTAGCTTGGCAAAAACCTTTGCTTATCGCGCTGGGGCAATCCTTGGCCCTAAACAACTGTCTAAAACCTTGCCGTTTGTGGCGTACCCTGCGATTTTTAGCTCAACAGTGTTACCACAAGAAGTGGTTCGTTTAGAGAAAACGTTGGAGGTGATCAAAGGTGCGGAAGACAAACGAGAAGCCTTATTCAATCGGGCTAAGTCGCTGACTACGGGGCTAAAGCGAATTGGCTTTAATATCCGCAGTGAGTCTCAAATTGTAGCGCTAGAGTGCGGCAATGAAAGAAACACGGAGCGTGTGCGAGACTTCTTAGAAGAACGTGATGTGTTCGGTGCGGTATTCTGCCGCCCTGCGACTGGCAAGAACAAAAACATCATCCGTTTTTCAGTGAATGCCGATATGACACCAAGAGACATTGACCATGTGCTCACGGTTTGTCACGAAGCGTACCATCACCCCGAGTTAGAGTTCGTGTAACCTTTTTCGAACCATATTTATAACCAACACCAACGGCAGGACTGAATGGACGCTATCATGTCGCGATACAAAAAGAGCCCAGCAATTCGCTGAGCTCTTTCTTGAATCTATGTCTACCCAATGGCCGTGAACTTCAGACTATTACACCCGCTAAATCCAGTGAGCAATTTTATCAAACAGTCGGTTTTTATCGGCAGGTTTAACAATAAAGTCCGACATGCCTGATGATTCCATCTTTTCCAAGGTAACGGGAGAACTGTCACCCGTGTGAGCAATAATCGGCACCGAAGAGTATTCTTTGTCGGCACTGCGAATTCGGCGAGAAGCTTCAACACCGTCCATGATTGGCATTTCAATATCCATTAGGATCAAGTCGATTTCGTCGGTATCAAGCGCATCTAAGGCTTGTTGTCCGTCTTCTTTTTGCACAACATCAAAGCCCTGTTTTTCCAATAACATTGCCGTAAATCGGCGTAGAGATTCATTGTCATCGACCACCATAATCGTACGTCTAGTGGTGGCCTCTAGCGGTTTTACAGCAACCGATGGCATCACGTAGTTGGAGTCAAACAGTAAACGGTCAATGGTCGCTTCAGTATTTAGTAGCCAGACTTGTGTTTCCACCCAAATAGGCTCGAAAGAAATGTTACGTACACGCTTGATAGGATGACGCTCATACAAGTAAATGATTCGCGCCTCAGTGAACGAAAGTAACGATTCAATCTTATCGAGGCAACTAGCTCTTAAATCCAAGCTCTCCATATCAACGAAAATCAAGTCGAACTCAAATTGATATTCCTTATTCTGAAGCGCTGATGCCACATCCAAAATCTCTAGGTCAAAACCCATAAAGCGAGAGATTTCAGTCATTTTACTGGAAAGCACTGTCTGATCACTGATCATCAGCACCGTCTTGAGTTTAGTCAGTTCGCTCTTGATTTCCTCTACCGAATTGGAAGTCAAAGATGGGAAAATCATCGTGAACTGTGTCCATTGATCCACTTCAGACTGGCATTTAATCTCACCACCAAACGAGCGCATGACCTTCTGACAAAATGGCAAACCTAAACCGTAATTACCCGACTGGCCTGTGGTGTAAAAGTCTTGGAAAATACGACGAATGATATCGCTCGAAATACCAGAGCCGTTATCCGTCACCATTATCTGGTTCGTCACTTCATCACTGAACATGGTGACATGAATATGAAAATCTTCAGGGCTACGATGATGGAACGCATTCTTGAACAGATTATACATGACGTATTTCAACAAGGTGTCGCTACCCAAGAACTCAAAGTTACTCTGCACATCCAAGGAGATTGCTGACTTATCAGCAGAGCGCTTGTAATTGAAACTGTCTATCGCATCCTCAACCACCGCTTGCGCTGAATGCTTCTTAAACGTAGATCGAGAGACTCGGTTTTCATCAATTGAAGTCAGTAACAGATCTATCGTTTCGTTACCGGAATGAATGATCTCCATCGCTTCATCGCCCACTTCACGCAACTGAATCACTTCTTCATTGCTTAACGCATATTGCCCTTTTTGATCGCCACTTTTAGGGTTCGGCAATATGGACTGCATGACATCAATAGAGGTAAGTAATCCGCTTAGAGGGTTTCGCATCTCATGGGCAATACCCGCACCAAAAGACTTCGCCAATGACACCTTGTTTTCATGTTCCACCTGATTGCGGAAGTAGAACAAGTTGCCGAATAAGTAGATAAACAAAAAGATTGGCACATGCGTCCAATCCATTGTGAGTTCGAGGTAGAAGCCTTGTGCAATCCAAGCGCACAAGGTAGCAATCCCAATACCGGCAAAGGTTTGTGCAAACATCACTCTCGTCACGTGCACCAATAAAATATGGAGGAAAATAGCCGACATGAATGACATAACCCAAACGTTGGACCAATTATTCATTAGCAGCATGTAGAAGAAGAAACCTGGCAAACAGATAGTTACGGCAACTTGATAATAAGCCGGAAGGTATTTTCGCCATTCAAATGGGACGCGATTGCGAAATATAATGCCAAAGAACAATACCGAGCAAAACAGGCGAAGCGCTAAGTTTTCGTAGGGTTGCGGGAACAAAAACTCCCACACAATGTAGTAAATTGGAAAGCCGACAAAGCCCATCCAACCCACGAGGGTTAAATTCGGTTCTGCGTACTGGTAAACTTTACGAATCGCGTTCATACGAAATACTTTGCTCTCTAAGCCCTGACGTTTATTAATTCTATGATTTGGTTTTTATACTTATATTTTGGCGCCGATTATATTACACATCACGTCCGAGCAGTGAGGTTTCAATCAAATATGTACCAACGCATTTGTTTTTATTATTAAGCGTAGATGAATGATGCACCCTGCTGACGCTTAAATTTAAGTACGAGTGCTTGGTTCAGGGATGGGCATGCGCGGTGTTCTTTTGATAACTGTGTTCAGCTTACTGCTATGTCACTGTTACTCGATGCATTTTTCTTGGAGTATCCCCGTAATCTATCACTGCGTAATGTTGCGTTACCCTGTTATCCCAGATCGCCATTGAGCCGTTGTCCCATTTGAAACGAACTTGAAACTCAGGGCGTCTCGCAATTTCAAACAGTTGGCTGAGTAAAACATCACTCTCTTTGCGGTCGAGTTCGTTGATATAACGAGTAAACTGTTCATTGATACAGAGCGTTTCTTTATCCGTTTCAGGATGAACTTGAACAACAGAGTGAACCACTGGCGGATTCTCCTGTGCTGTTTTAATCAAGGATTTGTGCCAATCGAGATCAATGTCTTCTGATTCTATACCTTCAAAGGCCACAAGCGAATGAGTCGCCGACAACCCTCTCAACTTAGCTTTCATATCTTCATGTAGAGATTCAAAAACCGCAGTCATAGAACACCAGATAGTGTCACCACCAATGCTTGGAATGTGTTGAGCATGCAACAGGGAAGCTTTCGACGGCAAGCTGCGCCACGTTAAGTCGGTATGCCAATAACTTTCCTTTGGCGCATTGCCACGGGTTGTTTCAATCACACTCACCTGTGGCGCACTTTCCACGCGAGGGAAGAAAGGATGTGCAGGTTCTAACGTTCCAAAGCGCTGTGCAATCATCAAGTGTTGTTCTGGAGACAAAGTCTGCCCGTCGAGAAAGATCACTTGATGGGCAATAAGTGCCTGATACACCTTATCGAGTTCATCAGCACTGCATGTAGAAAGCTCTAGTTCGTGAATACGAGCGCCGATGTGAGGAGTAATGGGTTCTATTTTCAACATACTTTCGCTTATTGGTGATATTGAGTTGCAGGGCGGATCTGGCTACTAGGCTAATCTGACTACTAACTGTAAACCGGGTAAATGCTGATTTTCTTTCTCACTTGAAATAGAAAGTCGTCTCTCCGAAACAAAAAAAGAGCTCCTAAGCTGGAGCTCTTTTCGTTTTTTGATACTTCCTGTATCCATAGACAAGTCCAATCTGTAGTACTTTCACTGAAAGCCAGATCATCGATATCTCCAGTTGTGTATCACCAATAAATCTAGCATACAATCTTCAGACTGTTCTGGGACACAACCGAGATAATCAACTCTAGTGCCAAGCCATTTCGCCGCTTAGCACTTTCGCGCCAAGTTCTAAATCGCCTTCCGTAGCCTCAAATTTCGGGTAGGCTTTCTTCATGTAATCACTGATCTCGACCGATGTTGGATTACTTTTGCTCGCCAACGCTTTTTCAATATCAGCCACATAATCCTTCGTGAAGTGAACTGCATTTATTCCTGTTGGCATTTCACCTAAATAGTGACCCGGAATTACAACCTCTGGCTCTAGTGCTTTCATACGCTCCAACGATTGTGACCACTGGCTACGAATCTCTTTCGATGCAGTATCTGCCATCCATACATGCACACCGCTATACACCGACACGCCACCAAACACCGTTTTTTCAGACGGAACCCATAGGTAAGCTTGGTGTGTATTTATCTCTTTCACTTCGATGGTTTCACCTTCGATGCTTAATGTTGTGTCGTTCATCACCATTGGAACAATCACCTTAGAGGGCGCGTTGCCTTCTAATATAGGCCCCCAGTATTCAAGCTTTGCATCTTTGGTGCGTTTGATATGCGCGACAACGGCTTCACTGGCAACGACTTTAACGTTAGGAAATGCCGAAACTATCGGTTCCAAACCAAAGTAGTAATCTGGGTCGCCGCTGCTGATGTAAACCATCGATAATTTTTTGCCTGTGGCTTTGATTTGCTCCACCAAATTTTGTCCGTCTGCGACACTGAATTGTGCGTCAAATAGAATCACTTCTTTCTCACCCGAAACCAATACCGAGCTTGCAGGGAATATCGCGTTCTCACCGGGGTTATAGTGAGTGATGTTCAGATCCACAGCTAAAGCAACACTTGATGCCAGCACGGTTCCTAGGCTTATGGTTCCTAAAAGCATGCTTTTTAATAACAGGTTTTTCGATAACGTATTCATGGCTTTATTCCGATACTTGGAGTTGAACACCTGCCAACTCGTTGAATGTCCAAATATCTTATTTGATTGTTTTTAGATGAAATAGATATCAAATTGACTTTAACTATTGCAGTTTTCGGACATATACTGAGGTCGGTTTAATTCTCTAGGCAATAAAACAATGGATAAACTCGAGGCAATGAATGTCTTTGTCACCATAGTGGAACGTGGCAGTTTGAGCGCAGCGGCAGAGCACCTTGATCTCTCACGAACCAAGGTCACTCGTTATTTGGGTGAGTTAGAAACATGGATGGACACACGCTTGCTTCACAGAACAACACGAAGCTTGAGTTTAACCAGCGCAGGTAAAGAAACACTTGAGGTCGCCAGAGAACTTTTGGCACTGGAAACATCCCTAGCTGGGATCAGAAACCAAAACCGAGAGCATTTAAAAGGTCAGCTGCGTATTACTGCGAGCTACTCGATTGTCGATAGCTTCTTGATGGAATCAATTAGTCGCTTCATCGCCAAATGGCCAGAGGTTTCTATCGACATTATCTCGACTGATCAGACCGTCAACCTGGTTGAGTCACGCATCGATTTGGCCATTCGCATAACCAACGAACTGACGCCCAATATTGTCGCGAAGCAGATCGGTGAATGCCGCTCCGTGATTTGCGCATCGCCTCAATATCTAAAAGAGAAAGGCACACCCACAGAAGCCCAAGATCTAGCGCACCACAACTGTTTATCGTTCAGTTACTTTGGCAAAACCGCTTGGACGTTCAATGGCCCCAATGGGCTCGAATCGGTTCCGATTAAAGGGAATATCAGTGCAAACACCTCAGAGGTTCTGCTTTCTGCCACACTCAAAGGCAACGGTATCTGTTTACTGCCCTTCCCTTCAGTGGAAACCTTGATGCGTGATGGTCTATTAGTGCCACTGCTTTCTGAATGGCAACCTAAAACGCTCGGTGTTCATGCTATTTATGGAACGCGTAAACAAGTCACACCGCTGTTAAGAGCCTTTATCGACCATTTATCTGACGAGATGGAACAATCGACAAGTTGGTAGAAGTACGATGCCATCACTAAGGAGGAAAACTTGCCATTAGTAAAACTGATGCAGAATTAAAATCATTAATTTTACTTAACTGTCAGTTGCTTCTATCGTGACTGCATACATCATCAATTAGCTTATTAACGCAGGGAAACTGACTATGACTGCCATTACCGATTTAGACATTTTGTTAAAGTCCATGTCACCAGAACTCATTGAAGGCAACTATGTTTTCTGTACTGTCGACGGAGCGTTAACAGACTATGTTCAGCTCAATCCAATCTCAACTTTTCGTGAGAAAGAAGGTTTAACGCTGGTTCTGGAAGAAGACGTTGCGACCAAAGCTCAGCTAAACTTCGACGGTGTATTTAGCCTTATCACTTTATCGGTACATTCGAGCCTTGAAGCGGTTGGATTAACGGCGGCGTTTGCGACAAAGCTTGGCTCTTACGGCATTAGCGCTAACGTGGTTGCGGGCTACTATCACGACCACATCTTCGTTCAAAAAGACAAAGCAGAAGCTGCAATGAGTGCGCTGAAAGAGTTTTCAGAAGTAGATTAGTAAAGAATTCGATTACTCACAAATACAAAAAAAGCGACGTAATCTACGTCGCTTTGGCTTATTGCTTAACGTGCACTCACTGATCAGGCATCAGTGAGCGAACCAGTTAAGCAAGCTTAAAAGTCGCCACTTTGTCACTTAAGCCAGCGGCTTGGCTCTTAAGTTCGTTCGACTCAGTTAAGCTGTCCTGTGCGCCCACAACTAAGTGGTCGGTAACATCTTTAATGGTCGTCACGTTCTGGGTAATTTCACCCGTCACATGTGTTTGCTCTTCAGCAGCCGTCGCGATTTGAGTCGCCATATCGCTGATCAAAGCAACTGCAGTATTGATCTCTTCAAGCGCATGCGAAGCTCGATCGGCATCTTCTACTGAATGTATTGCCAACTTAGAACTGCTCTCCATCAGCTCAACCGCCTGAGCTGTCGTGCGTTGCAGGATATCAATCGTTGATTTGATCTCTTCTGTTGAAGAGTGAGTGCGCTGCGAAAGCACACGTACTTCATCAGCAACCACAGCAAAGCCACGACCTTGTTCACCAGCACGAGCCGCTTCAATCGCAGCATTCAAAGCAAGTAAGTTGGTTTGCTCTGCAATGCCTTGAATCGTTGCGAGTACAGTCGAGATCTCTTGAGCATGCTTGTTAAGTTCGCTAATCACATTACCTGCTTCGTTCACTTCATTGGCTAGGTTATTGATAGAACCTTTAGTGTCGACGACCAGAGCGTGACCACTGTTAGTGCTTGTCGCTGAGTCTTGTGCCGCTTTTGCTGTTTGCTCGGCATGCGATGCAATCTCTTGAGTTGCACAGGCCATTTCCGTTACAGCCGTTGCCACCATTGTGATTTCTTGCTGTTGATGGTTAAGCTCATCCACAGAACGGTTCGCACGTTGAGTACTTTGCTCTGACTGGCTGTTTAGCTGTTCTGACTGCCCACGGATATGGCCAATCAACTGCTGTAAGCTTCCAACAAAGGTATTGAAGTTATGAGCCAACTCGCCCACTTCATCTTGGTTTTCAACATGAATGCGTTGAGTTAAATCACCACTACCATTCGCGATTTGCGCCAGTGCTTGAGAAACGTGGTTCAACGGGCGGAATAGAATAGTACACAAAAGGTTAAACAGTATGGTACATACGATCACCACAAGTAGCGTCACCAACACTTGACCAATCACTGCATCAAATAGTGGCGCAACCAGAGAGTCATGGTTAACAACGCTCACAGTAATCAGGCTCGTTCCATCAATCGCACGTGCGTACAGAACATAGTCGCTGCCATTCAACTCGATAGAAGTGTCTTTACCGCTAGTCAGCGCCTTTTGTACGTCCGCAAAATCTAACCCAAGTGAGCTGATGTTTTTGTTCAGTAACTTAGTGTCAGGGTGCGTATAAACCGTGCCCTTATTGGTCGCGATGAACATGTAACCTTCACCTGGAAGAATCACCTGCTCTAGACTGTTTAAGATGTCTGTAATTTCTACATCAGCACCCAACACAACCTGTTGCCCATGCAGTTGCATTGCTGTTCCTAATGAAACAACGTTCGCCCCAGTTGCTGCAGCAACCGTTGGGTTATCCATGAACACCTTGCTTGGGTTCGCAACCGCATTGGTGTACCAACCCCATACGCGTGGATCATCATTGCCCGGTGGCAACACAACACCGTTCGCGTTCTTTTGCGAACCATCAGGAAATGCCAAGAAGACATTATCAAAAGAGGCTGAGTCACGAACCTGTTTTAGATGAGTCACCAAGCTTTCTTGTTTGGACTCTTTCGAAAGAGAAGTAAGCGCACGCTCTTTGGATAAGATCCAATCCGATACATATTGATTGTACGAAGCCGATGCGCCCTCTAAGCGCTGTTCAACTTCAATATCCAACCTTTGCAGTGAAGCACGAAAAGACAATGCCTCGACCAAAATCCCCCCCAGGATAATAGCCATACTGGCTGAAATCGCCAGCTTATTTTTAAGCGAGAGTTTCTTGAACATAGGAAACCTATAATTTGGAAGTAATAAACCGTGGCGAACAAATTGATTGCCAAAGCGGTTTGCAAGCGGGATATATTTTACGCTTTAAAATAAATTAAGAAACCGATGAGGAACTGAAATATTGATATATGTGAGTAAGTGCACGCATCGTAACCCATTGATTTAGAGAATGGTAAACTCTAAATTTTGAATTAATGTGTTAAACATGGTCAGCTGATGAGTGTCTCTGTTTGAGAGTAATAACGGCACAGATCGCGCTATACCGTTAGATCATTAGGAAGGTATTTAAACGTGTTGAACGTCTGAATAGAAACAGGTTGCGGACAAAGTAGTCAAAAGTTGATCAACCAAAGTCCAACGTTAACAGCAATCGTGTTTCGTCAGATGAAGTGACTGGTGAACGGTGAACAAGGCCTCTATTCTCATTGCCACTCCAACGCTCCCCTTTTAATAACGCAACATCACCACTGGCCATTTTCTGGATGTCAGATTCGTCGTTGTACAGGCCTGAAACAGAATCAGGCTTTCCGTTAGCCCCTAGCCCTAGCTTAGAACGGTCGACTAAGTCGTTTGGCAACCATTGAGTCGCAACACCATGATAGGTTGCCACTAAGCGGCAAGGAACTTGGTCAAAATGAAAACGAGGACACATCGCTTTATTCAGAACGGCTAAACGCAACCCGACTTCTTCAAGCTCAAACAAACAACAGAACATATCCACCAGCTCTGCCATGTTTTCTAACAGCGCTTTAGAGGCGGTGCCATCGGTGGCAAATACCAACTTATCGAAAGCATTTTCAGGTGACACGCTAACAGACTTACTAAAGTTTGGATTCAAGGCGATAAATTCACTAATTGCCGTCGTTAAGCCTTCATCAAACTGTCGCTGCCATACCGCTATATTAATATCACTTTGGTAGATATCCGCTAATACCGTTGGCTGCTCAGAAGCACTCAAGCTTGGCTTGTGATTTGCCTTATCCTGAATACTCACAGCTGAACTAATGTTGAGTGGCTGGCTGCTATTGGTAGCCAAAGGCTTGGTTAACACGGCATTCATTACGTCGTCTCCTTGATACATGCTCATCGCTTCCCTTTTACCAACAGAATAATTATTCTTGGCAAGAGTGATTTTAGTTATGTTATAACATAACTAAAAATAAACAAGTCACTTCGTCGATCATGATTCCAGTAATACAGCGACGCTCTTCTTTTCCTGCGGTAATTTTTCGAATGCTGAACTAAGCTTCTCTCAATCACTCTTTCCAAAAAGTCATTTTAAAAACGTACGACTCAAGAACGTAAACCTGTGAATTCATCAATCTGGTGACAACTTATGAAAAAACTAATCTCTACATTCGGCCTCCTATGCACCGTTATCTCCGCTCAATCTTTCGCGGAGTCGGGCTACACATTAGATCCGAAGTTATCGAACATCACATTCGCGACCATTAAAAAGCAGTTTGTTGTCGAGCCCGCATCCATCAAACCTATGTCTGGAGGGCTTACCGAAGAGGGCCAGTTTTCAATAGTATTGGACTTGAAAAGCGTGAGCACCGGAGTCGCTATTCGTGACCAGAGACTGAATGAACTCTACTTTGAATCGATGACTTTTCCTGAAGTGAAGATCTCTGGGAAGGTTGAACCGTCGATGCTATCTGGTGATCCAAAAAGAACAACAGTAGCAGCGGAAGTTACTTTACACGGCGTAACCAAAACGATCGACTTCCCAGTTGTGGTGGTTCCATCCTCAGGGTTTGTCATGGTTAGCTCAGCTTCGACAATCATCGTCAACGGCGCTGATTTTGGGATATCTACAGAGAATCTAAACAAACTTTCAGCGACCGTGGGTGGATTAGCGATTTCCGACCAAATCCCTTTGAGCTTTAACCTACTTTTCGACGAATAATGGGCTTATAACTCTTCCTTTCTGTTCTGCCTCATTTCACATTCATCAATCGTTTAAGAGCGGTGAATGTGAGTGAGAGTACGCGACAACGCAATAAACTGAATTAGGTTTGAATAAACTAAACCAAAATTTCCACTCGATTTCCCCAAGTCGGCCAGATAAACATCCCTCACAAAGTATTAAATTGAGCGTTATATAGGCTCAGAGATGTCGTTGATGTCACATGTCGTTACACAGCATGACGTGTTAAGGCTTTACATCTTGGGCGAGGTAAACAACAATCCCTGAGAATAAATCCATAACATAATGTATTTAGAAATTATGAGTAACACAGAAAACAAAAAATCGAGTCCTCTTTTCGAAGTCGTGTTTAACGTCTTTCTTCCTTCATTCATTTTAATGAAGTTCAGTGGAGATGAGCATCTCGGAACAGGCTTAGCTTTGCTTGTTGCCCTTGCCTTCCCTATTGCTTATGGTGGCATGGAGTTAATCCGCAATAAGAAGTTCAACTTCATCGCTGCGCTCGGCTTTGTAAGCGTGCTATTGACGGGCGGTATTGGTTTCTTTGAGCTAGACACTCGTTGGTTAGCACTAAAAGAAGCATTAATCCCTGGTCTAATTGGTTTGGCGGTTCTGGGCTCAACCTTCACCCGCTACCCGTTTATCCAGAAAGTTATCTTCACACCGGCCCTGTTAAATATCTCTCTTATTGAAGAGCGCCTAAAGCAGTTCGGTAACCAAGCAAAGTTTGATCGTTGTCTAATGACATCCAACTACCTATTCGCGAGTACTTTCGCATTTTCTTCAGCTATGAACTACTTCCTAGCGACTTGGATTGTGACTAGCCCTGCTGGCACCGCTGCCTTTAATGAAGAACTTGGCAAGCTGACACTTTACAGCTACCCAGCAATCGCCATCCCAAGCATGCTGATGATGTTAGGTATTTTCTACTACATTTGGCGTCAAGTTCGCACGATGACATCACTAGAATCAGAACAAATTTTTATTACTAAATAGTTCTGAATTAACAAATCGCTCTGACAGCACAACATGAAGCCCAGCAATTAAGCTGGGCTTCTTTGTTTTTACTCTTTCGTTATCAACGTGATAGATGACAGCTTCGATTTGGATTATGAATCGAACGGGCAACCCTAATGCTCTTTTCTCAAGTAAATTTGGGCAACATGTCTATAAACCAATAATAATCAATGAATTGCATTGATTGAACCGACAGATGCTTTTATAGTCAATTCTGTTGGTTACTTTACAAAGCTCTACCCGCTCACTGACATTATTTCAATCGCTGTTGATAAGATCGCATAAGCTAGGTGCTAAAGGTAGACGCCAGCCGTACTCAATAAGGAATATAGATTATGAACAAATCTCAATTAGTTGAACACATCGCGACTTCTGCAGACATCTCAAAAGACCAAGCAGGCACAGCACTAAATGCGCTAGTTGAAGGTATCTCTACTTCGCTTGCGAACGGTGATGACGTATCGATCCTTGGATTTGGTAGCTTTAAAGTTAACTCTCGAGCTGCTCGCACTGGTCGTAACCCGCGAACCGGAGAAGAGATTCAGATTGCCGCATCAAAGACGCCAGCATTTAAAGCGGGCAAGGCACTAAAAGAGACGTGCAACCTGTAACACAAAAAACACAAGGAAGATTACGATGACGACTAAGGAAAAAGCGAAAACGAGCCGAAGCAAAAAAGCAGGCAAGTCGACTAAAGCGCAAGCCGAAACGCCTAAGACTCGTCAACGCATTGAAGAGCTTCTCGAAGAGCGTGAACTGGCTAAACTGTTAGAACTTTAGTTTATATAAGAACTAAAGTTTAGGCTTAAGCAAGGTGATAGTTTGTTATCGTTCTAAGACCCTGTAAATAATTT
>NZ_JBFRTQ010000065.1:0-8631 GCF_041474195.1 Vibrio sp. 10N.222.52.C3
ACTTGTGGCGCTTAAGGTGCCGTCACTGTGTTTGAACTCGTATTTGGTCACGCCATCCAGATCGCTGCCGGACAAGGTACCCACTACCGCGTCCGCCACTTGGTTTTCCGCATAACTTAGTTCTTGGTTAAAAAATAAAGAGTCGTCATCTACAGGCGTCACGCCAATATCAACAGTAATAGTATCTGTGCCTCCATTCCCGTCGCTAACTACAACGGTGAAGCTATCGCTTCCGTTGTAGTTTTCGTCTGGCGTATAGGTCCAATTACCATTTTCATCAACGACTACAGAACCGTTTGACGGATCTGTGCCTTTTGAGAATGTTAACGAGTCTCCGTCCGTATCTGTTGCGTTTAGCGTTCCGCTTACTGGGGTATCTTCGTCGGTGGTTACTGAAAGGTCATTACCTATCGGCGCGTCATTTACTGGAGTTACGCCAACGTTAACCGTAATTGTGTCAGTACCACCATTTCCATCATCGACGATAACCGTAAAGCTATCGGTACCGTTGTAGTTTTCGTTGGGGGTATAAGTCCAATCACCATTTTCATCGACAACGACAGTACCGTTTGATGGATCGGTGAACTTAACGAAAGACAGCGAATCGCCATCTTCATCTGATGCTGACAACGTTCCGCTTACTGGAGTATCTTCATCGGTTGTAAATGAGAGAGTGTCACCGACAGGCGAGTTATTGGTATCAACAAAGGTAGGGGCGCTATTAGTTTGCTCAAACGAACGGAATTGCTCTAGAAGGCTCAGGCTTTGAGTTCGCGACATGCCCAGCGCTTCAAATCCCGTTGTTATAAATTCGGTTGCTGGGATCGTTTCTTCACCGTCTCGCTCTACAGTCCCACTAGTTGCCAAGCTAGAACCATTTTGACCAGCAGCGGTAGCGAACTCATCTCCTAACTCAGTAGGGTCTTCACCTTCTTCTAATACGGCAAAAATATTTGCGATATCCTGGTCTAGTTCAACTTCACCGTCTTCAGGTGAAAAACGCTTAACTGATACCTGAGGTTCATTAGGTCCATTTTGAGATTCAAGAGTTACATCTCCAGCCTGTAGAGGCTCTCCCTCTTCGAGTACTCTAACCGTGCCATCAACTGAAATAACCATGCGCTGACCCAATGCAAGAGCACCGGTCAAATTCAATGCTGTAATGTCCATATCAACCCCTAAAAACCATTTTCGCTTGTCACGTCAACTTTGTGACATCTTATTTATAATATTAGCCGAAATATAACATTTAACATCACATAATTCCTAGTTATGAATCGTACATTTAACATACCGAGTGATAAGGTAATGACGCTGATCACATCACACAATAATGAAAGTGCTCACACTATCAATATAAGTTATTGTGTTTGCGAAAAATAACAGAGCTAAAAACGTAAAATTGACGTTCTCAAAATCATCATAAAACGCACAGCAAACTGTTAACAACTTTACAACCATTTACGGTAGCTTCTCGAGCGAACGTTATTTTTTTGGCGGTTCATCTAAATTTCGTATCTAGCACATTAAAAAGCGTAGGTTTAGATGCAGTCCAATTTGGAGAGATGGAAATTGAATTACATTCAAACGACAACATTAGGGTTAGCTATAGCGCTAAGTTTGCCGACAACAGCACAAACCTTAGAGCAAGCCGTTGCGTTTACATTAGAAAGCAACCCTGAAATCAAAAGTGCTTATAACGAATATATCAGTAAGCGTTATCTTAACGACGCTTCTGGTGGTGCTTATCGACCAAGTATAGACCTAGATGGTGGGATTGGTTATGAACATACAGATCTTGCAACCAACCCTGGCACTACCGATCTGACTAGAAAAGAAGCAACGATCACCTTGACCCAGTTAATATGGGATGGCGCTAATACATCCAATGATATTGACCGTACTGCGGCTGATGCAGAGTCCGTGCGCTATCAACTACTATCTAACGCGCAAGACATCGCTTTAGAAGTAACAAAGGTTTATCTTGATGCAGTGAAAGCCTATGAAGTGCTTTCTCTTTCGGAAAGTAACTTAGCGACGCACAAAGAGATATATAACGATATTCGTAAGCGCGTGGAATCAGGTATTGGTTCAACCGCAGATATGTCACAAGTTGAAGCTCGTATTGCGAAAGCGCACGGGAATTTGCTTGCTGCTCAAAACAACCTTTTTGATACGCATACTCAGTTTAAAAGACTTGTTGGTCAATCTCCTTTAGGGTTAACTTTCCCTCGCGCAGATGCGGGTGCAATTCCTTATACCGTTGATGGTGCGTTGGCAAAAGCGTTTAACCAGCATCCAGTCATTAAGATTGCACAAGCCGATGTTGACTCAGCGAAGTTCCAATACAAACAATCTAAGAGTACCAACTACCCGACTGTTTCTTTTGAAGCCGCTCAAACTTGGCGTGATGACGCCGGTGGTACAGAAGGCAGCAGCGATGAGTTTTCTGCCATGGTTCGTTTAAGATACAACCTTTACAATGGTGGTTCGGATCAAGACCGCACAGAAAGTGCAGCCTACCAACTCAACAAAGCCAAGGACCTTCGCGAAAGTACTTACCGCAATGTAGAAGAGAGTCTACGTCTATCATGGAGCGCACTTGATTTAACGGTTCAGCAAAAAGAGTTCCTATCTGACCACGTAGACTCGGCATCAGACACGGTAATCTCATATGAGAAACAATACCGTATCGGTAAACGTACCCTTCTCGACTTACTTAACACTGAGAATGAATTATTCGAAGCTCGTAAAGGCTATTTAGATGCTAAGTATGACGAGCAATACGCAAAATATCGCGTAATGAACGCAACTGGTAACCTACTCATCGGTTTACGAGTTGAGATCCCAGAAGAATGGAATGAAAAGGTGGAATATTAATGAAGCTTACCAACACAGTATTATCGCTTTGCTTCATGGTTGTATCTGCCAATGTTTTAGCTGAAAACAACGAAGATGAATTCGAATATCGCGCTCTACCGCCGGCCACTCAAATTTACGATCTTCAAGATGATGACAATGACGGTGTAATAAACGCGCGAGATTTATGTCCCGATACACAAATTGGTGCCGAGATCGATAACGACGGTTGTGGATCATATTTCGAGTCATCGGAAAAGAAAGAGCTGCATATACTCTTCGCTAATAATTCAACGGAAATAAACCCTGTCTTTCTAGGGCAGATACGCCAAATGGCGGCATTTTTAAAGCGCTACGAAAGTACCAGCATTGAATTGCAAGGTTATGCCAGCAAAGTAGGTAACGCGGAACATAACCTAAAGCTTTCGAAAGAACGTGCATCACATGTAAGACGAGCGCTAATTAGCAACGGTATTCAGCCATCTAGAGTCAGCATCGTAGGTCATGGTGATTCTGAATTCAGCAGTGATGACACCCAAATCAATCACGCACTACATCGAAAAGTTGTTGCTTCCGTTGTTGGATTTAAGGGTAATATCAAAGAAGAATGGCACATCTTCACCAAAATTAAAAAGTAGGCGTACCCAGCTTTTACCATACTGAAACGTTATCTTAAGTTAACGTTTCAGTATGGTGATAATTCCTTGAATAGCATATACCTAAGCCGTCTATAATGTTAATCTTGCCACGTTATCAACATAGAGAATTAATCCATGAGCAAACTAACAGCTGATACTCAAGCAAATCTAGAACTTTTCGTTTCTGAAACACAAGAAACTAAACTGGTATGGGGCCTTCGCAACGAAGAAGGTTGGCTAGCATGTGACTCAAGTGAATTCGAAAACAGCGAAGTGATGCCATTCTGGTCTTCAAAAGAAGATGCTCAAACTCACAACGTTGAAGAGTGGGCTGACTTCGAAGTATTAGAAATTCCACTAGATATCTTTGTAGAAGATTGGTTACTGACTCTTGCTGAAGACGGCGTTCTTGTTGGTACTAACTGGAATGCAACATTAGAAGGCAAAGAACTTGAGCCTTCTGACCTAGCGAAATTATACATCTAATTTCCGATATCGGTCGCACGATTCGCGCGACCGATATACCTCTGATTAGTATCAATAAATTAGAGACCTACCTCGCATAACCACGTAGTCGCACCATTCAAAATTTGAAGCAACATCAAACTAATAATAGAATATCGTTCTTTATCTGATTGATCGTCTCTTGTGAATCACTTCGTTTTTGTTACCTTTCTACTATTCATTAGCTTTTGTTCTTATAGCCAAGTATCAACATCAGATCGTGACCACAATTCACCAGTCTATACCTCCAATCTAAGCTCTACTCCAAATGCTGATTGGAACGCGCTTTATCTCTCTACTTTAAACCACTCTCCTGAGCGCGCATTAAACATGCTGCAAACACGCTACATCGGCTCAACGGTTTATGGAGATAAGCTTTACCTTGCGTCTCTTCTGTATCAATACATGAGCCACCGAGATCAGCCATTCTACGGAATCGCTTCAAACGACAATGACTACCAAGCGATAGAAACAGCGTTTATTTCTGCTCTGAGGAAAGACGGCAAAGGCCAATATGAACAAGCACAACAAGGCTTTCTAACACTTTTGGCGAAAATGCAATCTCGCAGTGATTTAACTGGTAAAGCCTTACTAAAGTACCAGCTATGCCGATCGCTTAACGAGCAAGCTAAATACCATCAAGCGAACTATTACTGCTCTGCCCTTCAGTCAGATTTACATGACATCGCTGACCCTGTATTACCAAAATTCGGGACTTATCGAGTCATCGCGAACAATCATCATTTCCGCAGTGACTATCAAGCTGCACTAGACACCTACCTATCACTAATAAACGTGTTTCCACAAGGGCATGATATTTCAGGGGTTTACAACGATGTGGGTAACTTGCTCAAAGAATTAAAGCAATATGAAAAATCGGCGGAGTATCTAGAGCAAGCTCTCATTCTCAGAGTAAACGCTTCAGATTTAATGAAAGCACAAGTGCATCACAGCCTTGCGGATCTCTACCTTAACCAAGAGCAAAGTGAACTAGCAATTCACCACTTTCAGACAGCAAGAACACTGCTGAGCTCAACGTCGCATAGCTACGGTATTGCACTCACAAGTCTTGGCTTAGGAAAAGCGTACACTCAAACGAAAAACTATGATGTGGCGAGAACCTACCTAATTGAGTCTCTTTCAGCTTCGAGCGAACTGAGCAATGATGTCATTCGCATCAATGCTTACTTGGCGATCAGCGACATGTTCGAAGAACAGAAACTGCCAACGGAAGCACTCAACTATGCTCAACAAGCGCTAGAATTAGCTGAACAAGTCACAAGGCATAAATACATCGCGCAGTCACTTCTTCAGCTTTCTGATATTCATCAATCACTCAGCGATTACCAACAAGCTTTCTATTTCTACCAGCGATACTCGTCAATACAAATGGAAGCTAGAGATATCGACAATCGACTCGCACTCGAAGCGCTCGGCCTGACGCACGCCAAATATGAACAAGAACTAGAAAGCTCTTTCCTGACACATCAGACGAAACTCGACCGCGTTCAAATTGAAAAAATGGAACATCAAAGATGGATGTACAACATCGTTGTTATTCTGTTGCTTTGCGCTGCAAGCTTCACGGTATTGATAAACAAAACGGTTCGCGCAAAAGCAGCAATTGATGGCTTAACGAAAGCATATAGCCGAACTGAGATAATTCGAAGAATCAAAAGAGTGAAACGCTGTAAAGGGACGGACAAACAGCATGTGCTCGTGCTGCTCGATCTAGATAAGTTTAAGAAGATTAATGATGAGCATGGGCACCCTACTGGTGATCGGGCACTGGTCCATATTAGTGATCAAATTAGAAAACACTTAGTGAATGGTGAATTGTTTGGTCGCTTAGGGGGTGAAGAATTTGTCATCATATTAACCGATACCCCACCAGCAGAGGTACGAGAACGCGTTGAAGAGTTGCACTACGCCATTTCAAGCACTGTCTTTTTATCAGAAAGCAAAAAGTCACTTAATGTGACCGCGAGTTTTGCTTATCTAGCAACCTCAAACGCATTAAGTGACTTTGATGACTTGTATTCAGTGCTCGACCAAGCACTCTATCAAGCCAAAAGCAACGGCCGAAACTGCATCATTGATGCTTACAACGAACCAATTGATTGACCTGAGGTTATTTATTCTCAGTCTGTTTGCGAACCAACTCAGCCATAATACCTTCACGATCACCTAGGTAATCGTTAAGGCCAACTTTACGCAGTTCACACGCTGGGCAATCGCCACAACCATCCCCGACAATGCCATTGTAACAAGTCAGTGTTTTATTTCGAACAAGCTCAAGTGCTGAGTACTGGTCGGCCAACGCCCATGTTTCAGCTTTGTTGAGCCACATTAACGGTGTTTTAATATCAAGCGGCTTGTCCATACCTTGTACAAGCGCAGAGTTCATCGCTTTCACAAAGTCATTACGACAATCAGGGTAGCCTGAGAAATCAGTTTCACACACGCCCGTGATTACGGTATTTGCACCGATTTGGTAAGCGTAAATACCCGCTAGAGTCAGAAATAGAATATTACGACCAGGAACGAATGAATTCGGCAGCCCATTCTCTTGCAGCTCATGAGACACAGGAATATCGTCACGAGTCAAAGAGCTGATAGCCAGTTCATTCAACAGAGTCACATCCATCACTTTGTGCGCTTTCACACCAAGCTCTTTCGACAATGACTCAGCAACTTCAATCTCGAGTCTATGGCGCTGACCATAATCAAACGTAATCGCATGAACTTCATCATACTCTTTTAATGCTTGAACAAGACACGTTGTTGAGTCTTGACCACCACTGAATACTACCACTGCTTTTTTCATCTTAAATCCTTACGAGAACCTTCTACTAGCGACTTATCTTGCCCAGTAAAAATACAACCTATGCGATGCTCAAATATTTGTGAGTTTGTATTGATAAGCGCCAATTGCGCTCAATGCAGGTATCAATACAAAGCTGAGTAGCGCGGTCTTTTTGGCTGATTGGTTGCAGAGCGATAACAGTGTCGTTAGGAACTGCTGCTCGCTCCAATAAACCGTCAAGTTGTTCGATGTCTTTGCTTGTACCTACTGGATGCTTAATTTCGTTAGCACGTTGCAAGGCGCTATCTAAGATTTCCAGTTTCGCTTTCATCGCCACTTTCGGTGACACCGTAACCCAAGTGTCCGGTGTGGCTTTAACTTCTGATGTTCCGCTAGTCTCAATCTGACAGCGACAACCGTGCTGCTCAAACGCTTCAGTAAGAGGAACAAGATCATAAATGCATGGCTCACCACCAGTAATCACAATGTGCTTAGCAGTGTAACCTTGCTTGATATATTCATTCACGATTCCTTGAGCATCGATTGCTGACCAAGTAGGTGAATCTTCTGTCTTAACCATAATATCGCCAAGGCTGGTTTCCTCTTCTGGCAACGCTTCCCAGGTCTGCTTGGTATCACACCAAGAACAGCCCACTGGGCAAATTTGCAGACGAACAAAAACAGCGGGAACGCCAGTAAACACGCCCTCACCCTGAATGGTTTCAAACATTTCATTAATCTTGTACAACTTTCCCTCAGCTCAATCATTTGATGAAATTAATCAACCGCAGACCTTAAAGCACTTCCCCCTTTTGGTCAAACAAATGAGTACTGATAAATGAGTTGATCAAAGCCCTAGCCTGAACTTTCAAGTTCCCTTATCCTTTCGCCCATAGATTTCGTTAGCTTTTAATTTAGATTTCGTTAGCTTTTAATTTTTTAGTAAGGAACAACATGTACAAACTGATTGCTCTTGATATGGATGGCACACTGCTCAACAGTGATAAAGTAATTTCTCAAGAGAACAAAGACGCGATTGCCAAAGCACGCGCTGCAGGTGTGAAAGTGGTTCTGGCTTCTGGTCGTCCTTTAGAAGGCATGCAGAGTAAGTTAGACGAGCTTTCAATCAACGGCGAAGATGACTTTGTGCTCTTCTACAACGGCTCTATGGTTCAAAACGTCTCTACAAAAGAACTCATTCACAGTGAGATCAGCAATGGTAAAGCCGCTAAAGAGATCGCAGCCCTCGCTGTACAGCTTGGCGGTTATGTTCATGCATTCAGCAAGATTCATGGCTTAATCACCCCTGAAAACAATGAGTACACAGCTATTGAAGCGCGTATTAACGGCTTAGAGATTACCGAATTCGACTTTTCTCAACTAGAAGACGACCATGAAATCATCAAAACTATGATTGTTGCAGAGCCAAGCAAGCTCACCGAAATAATCAGCAAGTTGCCACAAGAGCTTAAGACTCAGTTCACTATCGTGCAAAGTGCACCATTCTTCTTAGAATTCCTAAACCCAAATTCAAACAAGGGTGTCGGTATTGAGGCGATAGCTAAGCACTTGGGTATTACAGCAGAAGAAGTAATCTGCATGGGTGACGCTGAAAACGATCATCATATGCTTGAATACGCTGGCCTTGGCATTGCAATGGAAAACGCAATGGAAGAAACCAAGAAACTGGCGGATCACATCACAGCGAGCAACGACGACCATGGTGTAGCGGTCGCGATTGAGAAGTTTATCTTCAACTCATAAACGCTCAGCAGCTATAGTGATAATTACTTTTTGCTTGTTGTACAATCGAGTAGGAGGAGG
>NZ_JBFRTQ010000066.1:0-32482 GCF_041474195.1 Vibrio sp. 10N.222.52.C3
GGATAAGACATTAGATGTGGCTGGTGTACCTGTAAAACTTACAGCTAAAGCGCTAGCTATTTACTTATTCTTCGTCAAAAAAGCCATGAGGACGGAAACGTTGGGGCGAATATTTGAAGAAGACGTTGACCAAACGCGTGAATATTTAAAAGTATTAGACTCAATGAAAGCCGACGTGCGTTTGTACAAAAGCATGGGTTTAGAAGATGAGGGGCAGTGGCGTCAGAATGATTTTGAATTGACACCTAAATTGACGAAAGACTTCGTACGTCAGTCATTAAGTGCATTCCATAAAACGTTAGAAAGGCGTTTAGTTCCAGATATCGTGGAAAAAATCAAAGTGCACTCTGATGGTGCCAAAGCCGGTGCGAGTTATAGTGTCAATAGTGGTATTACTATTGAGGTAGATGGGCTGGTTGTCTGACGCTAAACAAATGTTTGGTCTGAAAACCTTGGATCCATTTAACATTAGTGCGTTAACGCAGGTGTGATAATAGGATCTTTGATGGCATGGTGTATCTTCTTTGTGAGTAAGCATAAATAAGGTACATCAATGAGATTTCTGAAAATAAAGGAAGTCATGACAAAGACCGCTTTAAGTAGGTCTTCTATTTATCGAAAGATGAGTGAGGGCTCATTTCCTAAGCCCGTACCTATAGGGGAGAGGGCCGTTGCTTGGGTCGACAGTGATGTAGAAGAGTGGATGAAAGAGTGTGTAAAGCAGCGATGATTGCAGCTAGTCGAAAGGGAACACATCCAAATAAACATCCAGTAATTGAAGAAAGGTAATGTATGACCTGCTTCGCTGTGGGCTCATCGGCACCAGTTTCCTAAATTCTCTTGTGAGTGAATCACGGTTCTCTTTTTTGGTCTGAAGCAGGTGGATGCTAATGTTTCCTTTTTCATGATAGCCAAGAAACTTAGCTTCATCCGAACGGTGTATATCGACACCAATTGCTGTCATTTTTTGAGATAACCGATCATATCTATGTGGGATAACTGCTTCAATAGTTGTGGCATTAAAGCCAACTCGGCTTTGTACTAACTGTTCCCAATATCGGTAATGAGAAATGACTTTATCAATCGTTATTTCATCGGACGCTAGTTTATGAGAAAAATGCCATTTAATTCTTACGTGCTCATCCTTAATGCCAATCACTTTCATGGTTTTGAGTAAGAATGCGACGGTCTTTATATCATGCGTTCGAACTAAGTGTCCTTTAGCCCCTACACAATGGTGAAGCGCTTTGGTTACTTGGGATAGGTTGATCTTGGCATTACGTAGCGCCTCTGATTGCAACGATTTATCAAATTGCTGCATAAAAAAGTTGAGTTGATCTATTTGATATTGATTTAGCCTGTTTATGCCGCAAAACTCAGGAAGGGTGTTTTTGGATCTTCTCGTGTAAATCTCGCCATGTGATTCCAGCCTAAGTGCAATCCGAGTTATGAGCTGTGCAGATATCTTTGTTAATTCTGCGGCTTGTTTTATAGAGTAACCATAACTTAATAGGGAAATGCATTTAAAAACGTCAGCAATGGGAACACTGTTCGACGAAGGTTTTCTCTCTTCTTTGTTAATAAGTAGCTCAAGAGATCGTTCAAGGTCGGGCTTGGATTTTCCAACCATAGTCATTGGCAATGCGTCGTGATAAAGAGCCAGCGGTTTGCCATTTCGGATTGGCCTCATACTCTTGTTATCGAGTTTTACTGTGTAATCAATACTATACTGCAATAAGTGAAGGGGAGACTCATTTCGCCTCCTATTTAATAAGTAAATATGAAGGGCGGCTAGGTGTATATAAGAGCTGAATGTCGTTTCAATGGTGCCATGTCCAAGTAAACGTGATAGTACAAATGCCTTTTTCCTTGTATTAGTGCATATACCCAAGCGATGAAATAGCTGGTTTTGCCTATCTGCCGAGAAGAAATTGTGCTGCAATGGCAGAGGGAGGTTATTAGTAGGGTAGCGATTGAAATTGATTAATAACCAATTCCAATTTGCAAAGCTGTGCCGTAGGTGATGAAACCTAAGTTTATCGTCTTGGGTGATCTCTTTTAAGACGACAGTAAGTAATGTAAATGCGTTTTTTAGTCTTTTAGGATCCTGAAAAATTAAAGCATTTGTCTTTTGAGAGCTAAGTTTAGATTTGTCGATAAATGATATGAGCTTCTTTTGCCAGTGAATGGGCATCAAGCAATCTAGTGGTAAGTTGCGAGCACTGTTTCCAGTTTTTAAGGATCGATACTTATTGAGTCTGATATGTACTTGAAGGTAGCCGTGGTCGTTAAAATGAAAGTCATTAAGTTGTAGCCCTCCAATTTCGCCTCTACGCAAGCCGCCGTAAAATCCAAGTAAAAATACAACAAGAGCAAGTTCAGCTTCTAAACTATCTTTGTTGAGAAATGATGTTACAGCATCGGCTTCGTGCATTGTGATTAAGTTAGCACTGACATTTGATTTAGATGTTGTTATATCTAAATCAGAGAAGCATAGTTCGGGCACAATTTGAGAACTCACGACAAAATCAGCAAAGTAGAGGACGAAAGATTTCCTTTTAGTTGAGTTGATTCCCTCCGCAACGATATTCAACTTTTCTGCCCACTCTAGAGCATCCATTGTGAATAGGTTACAGTAATTGAATTCTGCTATGAATGGGATTGCGAAGGTTCTCACATAATCGCGAATGGTACTAAAAGTGAGTACTTTCTTCCCTATGTCACCCCGATAAAGCAATTGATACATCCAACTGACTAGAACCCAAACTACTGGATATTTACTAGCGTTATTTTCGGCTTCAAGCCATTCAAAAAGCCCCCTCCTGATTAGCCGCCCTTGATGGGCTTGTTCCTTTCTAGTGTTTTTCGATGTCTTCAATAGGTCCAAGAAGCCATGCAATATGCGCACTAACTCATCGCTACTTAGCTCAGTAATATTATTGTAAGAGGTATGGTTCTTTTTCCATGCGGTGCTTTGTCTAACCGTTGCGGCCTGGTTTGTTAATCTCGCTGGTGGTTTTCTGAAGACATCAATCTTATCGAGGAATACGCGTTTCATTGTTGAACGAGTTAACGGTGTCGATTGTAGTAGGCTAGATTGGATCCTAAAATCGATAGGACTCTGAGTTAGCACCGTTTCGATTCGATGACATTGGCGAATATCAGAAAGATTCAAAGAATATTGTTTAGGTATAGCTGCAGTATGATGACAGTAATCATTGATACAACACATGATTTTTGATGATGTTAACTCTGCTAAGCTTCGTCGTGAAGCCAACTCAGGAACAAGAGTAGGAGCTGTGAGGTGGTACTCATGTTGATGCAATATTGCCTTTTTAATCAATAGCCTAGACTGATTGTAATGTTTCATATTTATGAATGAAATTCGGTGTAAAACTAGAAGGGCTTCAGCGACTGGTGACAGAAAATATTGTTGCTTTCCAGAAAAATAACTTAGTTGTTCAGTTCGATATAGGTCTTGGTTGTTGGTGATTAGAGCTGATATATCCTTTGTATTGACACATCCTTCTTTTAAAAATAGCCATAAAGCAAGCCTCCCTAATGACTGTTCTGAAGACAATGATAATGTGGGTTTCTTGATCTCTGCTTCAAGTTGAGAATAGAGTTTGTCAGCTAACGAGGCTTTGAAAATATTTCCTGGCGTAACTATAGGCTTATCCCTACGAATTTCAGTAAATGAGCCTAAAGGGGGAGAAGTAACCTGGAACTCTCGCTCTAACAACACCAAATAGAGTTGTAAAATTTTCCGCTGCAGGGATTGGACATCTATATTCGAATCGAGTTTTGACTGGAGCACATTGAGTGATTTTATTGTGATGGCGTCAGATTTTGCTTCTTTATCATAAGTGACCACAAGTAATTTAGTGATTAGGGCGTGTAGTTTCTCTATTAACTTTTTTGCTGCCTTTTCTGTATCGAGGACAAATATATTCTCAATATCTTGTTTAAATACTACTGAAGCCTCTGCAATTAATCTTTTAAGGTCTATTGAAGGTGGCATACAGGCTCCTTAGGCCAACAGCGAGCGAATTGGAGTTAAATTCAGATCATTGGCCATACCTTGGATTATTGGACTGACGGCCCTGCATGCTTCGTTGAAGTCGAAGGTTGAATAACGTCCAAGAGGAGCTTCACCAGTGGACCAATGTCCCATAGTGAAGGCTATCGATTCTGGTGGCAGGTTGCTCTTTGTTAAAAAGGTTCTCAAGTAGTGTCGAGTTGCATTGAGAGGGTAGTCTGTATTTTCTTGTTCACTTAACCAAGCTGGGTGTACGTTCCTCATATGTATACCGTGGCGGTTTTCCATGAAATAGAAAAGTACACCGGGGTATATTTTTGAGTTTTTAATCTCTGAGAACCAGTTTGTTGCTTCAGACTGCTTAATTGATAATGACTGAGTCAACTCTTCTGTTTGCTTCTTGGCGTGGAATGCTATTTCAGGTTGTAGTACATGAAGAATGTTAGTTAGCTGTTTGAGGTGGTTTTGATAATGCTTGATCTGTTTATCCAGATTTTCAGCGAGTGGAATAATGCGTGCGTGGGTGAAGTCTACGTCATCTTTATCGCTGATCATTAGCATTTTATAACGACTCAACCTTAAATTTAAAGAAGGGAGAGGGTTATAAACAGCGCGGTAACCTGTCATTGCTAACAGCATTGAGCTTACGTAAAACACGTAATCATTATGATATTGGATTAATTTGTCATACGAAGACTGTATTTCGAGCTGGTTATACCCAGCCAGCTTTCTTTGAAGAGATGCGTAACGCTTTTGAAAGAACGCTTTAGAAGGTAAAAACCTAGAACCAACAACACTGCATTCACAAGTAATTAGATAATCAATGAGTTTCAAATTTCCTACTTTAATACTGGGGATAAACCCTAAAGAGGTTACTCTATCAACGATAGCTTGCCAGAAATAAAAGATACTTGAGCTCATTTCCATAAATGAATATTGAGTATAGTGGCGACTAGCTCGTGTTTTGTAGGTGGTATGATTGAAAGCGAAATCGAAAATAACAGAGTCGATTAATTGGTTGGCTTCGTTAAAGTTAAGACTGAAGTATTGAATTGATTTAAGACTGATTCTGACGGCGTGCGTTTCTGATAGGTTCTTCAAGAATGTTGCACAGCTCTCACCATACCTGCTTTTAGATATTTTATTAAACAACGGACCTGCATTTCGTTGATTGAAATCCAATATAGAAACTAGAAACTCGGGTACTTGTGTGAGTGAATAGTCACTGATTTTTATTAACTCACTTGAGCTAGAGTATTCGGCGACTGTGAGACTATCAACAAATGCAGCCTTAAAGTGCCAAGTGTTATCAATCCGCACAAAGCCCTCACCATCTTCAGAGTGTTTATCGAGAATCTTTAAAGAGCAAACATCTGCTATCGGTCTCGATAGGTAAAGTGAAGCAGTAAGCAACTTACAGATCACATTCGTCTCAACAACTCCGATAAGTTTACGATAGTTCTTTTTCTTATTTAGTTGAAAAAGTAGAAAAGAGAGGTCGTGAATCTGCAGTATGGTTTTATCAAGAGAAGTTGAATTGTGGGCGCGCTGAATACTTTTGGAGATGTTTGTTATTTGTGTTTGACGGGATGAGTTCTCATTGATCTGCTTAATTGCTGGAATTTCATGTTCCGGTTTTCTGTCTATTGTGGACTCTTTCTTTACGAAGCTCATCGAAGGAAAGGCTTCGGTTTGTTCAATACCTGATTTAGTGCTGTCAATTCGAGTATTTGCGATACTTGTATAGGTATCGTTGCTAGCACCTATAACACGCTCGAGTTGTTTGTTGTTGAATCGCTGTCTCAATACCGCACGTGTTGACGATTTCTTTTTAGTCCTATTTTTCCAATTTAGACTGAAGAAGTTGCAGAGTTGCCTTAGTTGGTTGTTAATCGATCCTTCGTATGTATTGGTTTTACGCAAGGTGTCGAATCGGTCAGCAATTTCATTGGTCGTTACCCCAGTGAAGTCGGGTAAATTAAATGTTTTATTTCGGTTTAGATTACGAAAAGCACTAGTCACTTCCTCTTCTCTTTCAATCTTGAAAATCGTTTCCATATGTTCAAAGAAGTGCGATAGAAAGGTGAGAGTAAAAACAGCACGATTAGAAGTTGAAAAGAACATTTTGTATTGTGCAAGCAAAGCAAAAATGACGTGGGTTTGGCACCAACCTCGTTCAAAGTGATGGTTTGAAAAGTCGTCCTTGCTAGAGATTTTTGAATCAGCAATTGCCTTAATAAAACTTACTAAATCGTTTTTTGAAATGAGAAAAACGGTTTCGAAAAAGTGTGGATATTGTTGTGCTATTTCGAGTAGGTTACTTAGTACTTCGTTGAGCGCTCTGAATGAAATAGGGCACTCAATTAAAGTGAGAAAATCATACAATCTTTCGAATTCATCATCGCTCAAATTCAATTGTTCATCTAATAAATTTTGCCTAGAAATGAACTCTCTCATGGTCATAAATCTCGATTTGAGGTATTCAATATGGCGGCTAGTTCTTTCTTAGTTTTTAGCTCTGGAAAAATTACTTGCCACTCTTTGTTTGTTAGATAGCTACCTTTTTCCTCATCATTAGGGAACCAGTTTTCTAAGAAAAATTTCACAGTTTTTTCTTTTGTGATAAACAGCTTTTTTAATAATTGGGTGGTTAAATCGGACAAAAATATGAGCCGTTTAATGTCGTTTTGAGGCTTTTTAGTGAGCAAGATAACGGGTGTTTTTCTAGTGAGTGACTGTTCGGAATTAATCGTATTTATAAGTAGAAAGTGAGTGAAAAGACCCGATACGAGATAGTAATGATTTCGTTTTTTATAGACCCAAATTGGAGATTGCAAAGCGACTAGGTTGCTCATAGCCTGGGTACTTTTTGATGCAATCGACTTTGACTTTAAGGCTGAAACGGGATTTGACTCCGCGATGATTTCTGCGAGATCAGGGTCGATAGATATGTCACAAAGATTAACGTGAGAGAGCTCTACGTTGCAGAGCAGGGTAGCGTCGTATTTCTCAAGTCTAGATATAAAATCGCTCAAATGTTAGATCTCGTAGTCGCAAATTGAAATTTGTAAACCTAACTAATTGTAGTATATGGATGTGACAAGAGTGTGCCCAAATTCATACATAAAACATTTCGTCACAACAAAACTTAAGTCATTGATTTTAAGTATTCTAGTTTAAGTGTCTGTTTTTTCGGTGGACAGCATGAATTTAGGATGTTCATGTAGATTTTATATTTACACAGCTACTGTCTTGACATGGCGGGGGTCGGTGATTCGAGTTCACTCGGACGCACCATTCCTTCTTTAGTTTTTATTGCATAACTATTGAGTTTGTCACAATGGTAGTAATAAGAAATTAGAACATCGCCCGCTTAGCTCAGTTGGTTAGAGTACTTGCATGACATGCAAGGTGTCACTGGTTCGAGTCCAGTAGCGGCACCAAATTCGTTCTTTATGAACAAGCAGAAAGCCCACCTAGCGTGGGCTTTTTTGTGTCTGAGTTTCTGGAAAGTACCTTAAATAGCATCATTCTTGTCTGCCTCCCCGTTGAATAATTATTGGATGAGCTAAGTGACTCATATCTCTCAAACTCGATTTGTGACCGCGTGGTGACCATGCTGTGACAACCTTCTAGGCATCTACAATTGGGAGTAACAGAACATTTAAGAAATCGTCATCAGCACATTTTTAAAAAGAGTGCTCTCGTTAATCTGAGTCTGGTGCGGTTTGAAGGGTCCAGCACTACGGTTAATGCAAAACTACTATAGAACTTAGGCTCAAGTTATCAACGTTAACTTTGTGCGGCCAGTGAAGTGGGTGTGCAACAAATTATAGTGTTCTTGTTAACGGGTGATGGCTGATGAGTTATTTCAAGGTGAACTAGGCGCCAGTTGTAGGTGAGGGTAGATTCAAGCAGAGTATAGAAATGTTCAAAAATGGGAAATAGAAAAGAGCCAAATAAACATGGGTTCATTTGGCTCTTTTTTGAGTAGCTCTCATTAATGCAATTGCTTCAAAGAAAAACTGATCCGTGATTGCATTGCAATCAACAGCCAACTGGCATCTCGATTATTTGGTTTGTCTTTACATAGATGTAGTGCTTTTAGTACACCGCGCGTGACTGAATCAATAAAGACATGTTCATGATGGAATTTATCTGGCCACAGTTCAGTACGTTGCTTGATAAGTTCGTAAATTTCATCGTATAGCCAATCAATATCTTGATGAGAGATTTTCTGAAAACGCTGAGCCTGAAGAATGTCACAGCACAAACTGGTGCAGTGAATAGTTAGAGGTGAATAAGCCATTTACTTTCCTCCATTTAAATTAGCATCTAATAACTTTTCAAAAGCACTGCCGTCTTGCCTGGTTAGGTTTGGTATATATCGGCTGTAAACTGTGAACAGCATTTTTGTAGTGGTATGGCCCATTTGGCGAGCTATCCACTCAGGTGCTTCTCCGGCTGCTAACCATAATGTTGCAGCCGTATGTCGAGTCTCATAAGGGCGGCGATATTCCATTCCCAAGTTTTTAAGTGTCGGCTTCCAGATTCGGTCTCTGACGTTACCTTTATCTAAAGGGTTTCCAGCTGCATTGCAGAACACATACTCCTTAGTACCAGTCACTTTGTATTGGGATTTTATAGCTTTAAGTACAACAGATGACATTTGAATGTCTCTTGTTGAACCCACCGTTTTCGTTGTGTCTGAACGGCCGTGTACAAACGTTTCTCGAACTGAAATTAAACCACGCTCAAAATCTACGTACTTCCATTTCAGACCATCGATCTCTGAGGTGCGCATTCCGGTGAAGAAACGAACGGTGAAGTAATCTTTAAAATCGGAACGTACCGATGATAAAAACAAGTTCACTTCGTTAAAATCAAACGGGTTTACATTAGTGCGTTCAACACGTAGTGGTTTGATGTTTTCAAACGTCGAACGAAAATCATAGCGATCTCCGGCTTCGCTCAAAATCATGCGCAGTGGTGTCATGACATGATTAATGAACTCGGCAGATAATTTTTTGCCGTTGTTACGCGGTTTCACTAAAGAAGCACGGTACTTTAAGATGTCAGGTCGAGAGATCTTCGCGACGTCTAAACGCCCGAAGTGAGGTACAAGGTACGACCATAAGTAGATCTTCATACTGTCCTTATAGCTTTCTTTCCAACGCACTTTGTTTTCGTCGTACCACTCCTGTGCGAAGCTTTCGAACAAGACAGTTTCAATTCCTTGTAGCCCTTGTACTGCCGTTTTGTAATTACCAAGTAATTCCTGTTTGCGTTTTTGAGCTTGGATGTCTTGTTTCAAAAATGTTTGAGCTTTCTTAGACTCAGGGAAGTACTCACTATATACAAAACAACTCAGGCGAATGTCCGCTTCAATTTGATTTAGCAGTTTCTGTAGCTTGCGTTGGTTTACTTGAGTTGCAGGCAGTGCAGTTTGCTCACGGCAACGCATACCTTCATATCGGAAGTCGAGATAGAGCTTACCGCTACGTGAATTGATACTACCCATGACACACCCTCCCGCCAGCCATTGGAATATACTGAAGGTTACGTGATGCAGATTGGTATAATTCTGCCTCTACCTCTTCCCAAATGTAGAGAATTTTTCTACCATTGAATGGTCGAATGTAGTGTTTACCTTCGATGAAAATTGAATCTCGCAGAGTCGAATTGATATAGTTGGCGCTAAATTTGATACGACCTGCAAGCTCTTTTGCTGTAAGTAATAATTGGTCCATTTGACCTCCATTGTTTGTGTTTTAACAAGACACAAAATCAGCTTAACCATACTTTTGTGTTTTATCAAGACACATTATTATATCTTTTAGGAATTGATGTGTGATTAGATATAACTTAAAGGAACTTATAGATAAAAAATCAGCGGAAGAGGGACGGAAGATCTCTGGAGCTCAAATTGCTGCCGAAATAGGTATTCAGCGTTCGGCCATGGCGAAAATGATCCGAGATGAAGGGTACACTACAACCACAAAAACTCTTGATGCCTTGTGTCAGTACTTTGATTGTGATGTGTCAGAGGTTATTTGGTATCAGAAAAGGAATATTAGCTAAAAACTTATCGAGTGAAATGTAGGGTGTTTTTAGTCGTCACTTTACAATAGATGTAGGCTGCTGTTTTAAAGCATTCAGCAAGGAGCGTATATTCATGGATCTTTACACCATAAATACAGTCAGCCCTAGTTTCGAGTAGACAGGTAATGTTCCATCTAGAACATCACCAATCTTATCGGGCTGTCTCGAACGAACCTTGATTTATCTAGGTAGACTTACGTCAAAGTAAGCTGTCAATTGGTAGGCTTCTGGTTGTTCTTTTAGCAGCTTTTGGTCTTGTATGACGCTCATACGTCGCAAGTAATAATTGACTAAAGCTCCACGAGTTACTATTTCCATCTTCTTGTTTTTCATAGCGTAGTCGTCAGCAACAACAACTTGTTGTTGCTCAGACAAGTAAGGGTTAGGTGTAATCGTTAACTTAACTTGATGGTTCCAGTTGTCATCATGTTCTCGCATTTTTGGTGACTTATCCATTAAGTCAGGTTCGTTCCTAAAGCGACTTAACACGAAATCTCGAAATTCATTTTTCTCTTCACAATATGCTCTTACATGCCACCTGATCCCATCATAGACTAAGCTGTGAGGCGCAATAATTCGACCTCGAACCTCAGGTGTAGAGAGCGATACATAGTCAATATCGACGCGAAGGTTAGCCCTTGCTGCCGCAATTAATCCTCGAACAATGCTTGGTGATATAGCCCTTTCAGGAACGTTCAATACGGTCGACTGAGCTTCCCCCCAATTAAAGAACTCGAAGGTCTCTTCTTGGTTATATTGCTGATGAAGCATAAGTAGATACTCATGAGCAGTGCCTTGAGTAAATAAAGGCTTAAAGTTGTCTGCTGGCCTATAGCCTTTAATTGTTCTATCCAGTATCAATTGACCTTGGTCAGTTAAGCTAATGTACTTGTTGATATCCCTAGAAGCTTGTTGTCTCCCTATGTGAAAAGCATCACATAGGTGATTTGTCGTCAGTCGACCCTCCCAAAGAGCAATGATCTCAATTAGTCGAAATCGTACTTGTTGGTCCCATTTGATATCTGCTTGACTCATGTTCGTGCTCATAAATACTACATGTTGATGTATACAGTATATACATGTAGCAAAAAAGTACATATATTTATTGTGGAAATTGATAGGGGCAGGACAAATCAGGAATCTTTACTGTGAGAGAGTCGATGGTATTGAAAGCTGTAACCTGATTTAGTGCCACAAATTCAAACTGGTTGATTTTCAATCAAGAAAAACAACATAACTCGAGATAGATACGATGATGTATGCCGGATTGACCAAAGTTATCGCAATAAATTCTTATCAGAAAAACAAGATGTTTTCTGAGTATTCTTTTGACGCTCCCACTCAGATCACTGGCGGTAACGGAGAAGGTAAAACATCACTGTTAAGGCTCATTCCGTTCTTTTATGGAGCGACTGGGACACAGATCGTCAGGAAGTCGAATGTCAATAAGCCCTTTGCAGAATGGTATTTACCACACAACAACAGTTATATTGTTTTCGAGTACATTACTGCTCGTGGTCAAGTTGCTCATGTCATTTGTTATCGAAACCTTAGTACTAAAGGTGGCATTGTGTACCTTTTCGTTAAAGGTCAGTTTGAGCAGTCAGTGATCATTAAACAAGACAGCGAAGACAAGCCTTACGCTATCGGTTGTACAAAGCTGGCCGGGGAGCTGAACGCTAACGGCTTAGAATACGAGTCGCGTATTACTAGCGTCAAAGAGTACCGCGAAATTATCCAAAATATTAATGCAGGGAATTTGAGCAATCAGTTCCTGAGCTACTCTTTGTGCTCTGGTCGTCATGATGTCCGTCACATTGAAAAAATCACAGCGGCGTTGATTCAAGGTGAATTCAATATGGCCGACACAAAGGCGCTTTTCCTGGATATCCTCGAGCAAGGAAATAGCACATTAGAGTTTGGTGTGGATGCAAACAGAATTGAACAATGGTGTGATGACTACAACGGCCTAACAGCGTTCCTAGCCAAAAAAGAAGCGTTCATTGAAGCTATTGCGAACAATAAGCAGATTGCCTATCTAACCACTCAGCTCGCCAATGCCTTAACAATCATTCGTGAAGCCTCTGAAAGCCTTGATGAATCTCTTAAGAAAACCGAAATCGAGCGCTCAGATTTTCTTGAAAACAGTGACAAGCAGATTGGCGAAATTAATCAAGATAAGCTTGATAAAGAGGTTCAAAAGAGCGCTCTTCAACGCTCTATCACAAGTATTAACTCTGAGATCGAAGTACATCACAGCAAGCTTATAACATACGAAAATAGTGGTTATCCAGAACTGTCCGTTAAGCTAAAGCAATTGCCAGAAATGGAAGACAGGGTGGCACAACAAAGACAAAGTTACGCCGATCTTGAAACTAAGGTAAATGATGCGAAAGCAAAGTATGAGAAAGACAAACAAAACCTTGTTAGTAAGTTCAATAAAGAAAAGTCTGACCTAACAGAGCAAAAACTTGATGCCGAGAAAGAGTGCAAGGTTAAAAAAGACAAGATAGACGATGTATATCAGCCACAGTTAAAGGAACTGACCCAAACCCATACGATTTTTACAGCGGATAAATCTCAGGCTCTTATGGAGCATAGGGCTGAACTCGCTACTCAAAAGCAGCGACTAAAGAACCCAGATATTGATGAGTTTCTCATTGAGCAGAGAGAGCAGTTGGAGTCTGAGAAGGACAGATTACAAGAACAAGTAGACACGTTAAAACACACGACAACTTTGAGTGAGAAGGAAGGAGTCAACTTACAAACTAAACGTGAAAAGCTACTCGAAAGATTAGAGGCCACTCGTCGAAATATGCGCGATGCCGAAACCAGGCTAAAAGTAGTCAGTAACCGATTAGACCCAGATTCAGGAACCTTGTTCTCGTTCCTGGAGGCTAATCGACAGGGGTGGCAAAGCTCTCCACTTGGTCGTGTTCTCACCGATGAGCTTTTGATGGACACGACACTCACACCATCAATGACTGAAGATTCAGGTTCAATGTACGATTTATATATCGATACGAGCAACCTAGCAGATTGTAGTGTCACCAACAAAGCTGATGTGGAAGAGCAGGCTCACTTGATGGACCGTATCGTTGAGCTTGAAGACGCAGAGGCTGATTTCAATAAGCAAATTTTGAAAAATGATTTTGCTGTTAAGCAGTCAACGCTTGAGTTATCACGATTACGCAATGAACTGCGAAACGCTGAGGGTGACCTATCACAAACTAAGGTTAACCTTAAAAACAAGAAAATAGAGATTGCCCGTGCAAAAGAGGGCTTAGTCGAAAAAATTAATATAAACATCAAATCGATTGAGAAAGCTATAGCCCTGATTGATAGGGAAATCTCAGTAACGCTTGAACGTTTTGAAGAAGCAAAATTAGAGCTAAACAACGACAGGCTTACTCAAATTAGCAATGTTGAATCATCACTTGATCTCACGATCGGAGCTATAGATGAACTACTGGAAAAAAGTACTCTGACGTTGGGCGAGAACAAACAGCGCATCAAAACGGAGTATGAACAGCGGTTGAGTGATCAAGGTATTAGCGGTGAAATCTATCAACGCTACAAAGAAGAAATTGAATTGCTTGATAATGAGATCAAAAACTTAAAAGTGAAGTCTCATAAAATCAAAGAATACGAGATATGGCTTGCTGTTTATGAAGTGGATGATCCTAAGAGACGTGACGATCGAAATAATAAGGTCAAAGAACTTGAAACGGTGCATCAAGAGTTTGAATCTTTTGAAACTAAACTGAAAGAGTTGAGAGCCAAAGCTCATCGAACCAAAAAAGAGTTTGATGAGAAGCTCTCTATCTTGAGAAACCACAAACAGCGAGCTGACAGTGCAATCTCTCGCCTAACTAACTATGTGATGTTTGAGGGCGAAGAAGGCAGCCAAGAAGCGCTCGATTATAACGGCGATTTAAATTCACTCTTGAGCTATGTAGAGAGCAAACTCCCGGAGTTAGAGAGGCTTACTAAGCTACGTAAAAAAGATATACAACAGATGGAAACTATCACTCTCAACCTTGGTGACGGGGAGCTGTATCGTTTCTGGAATGAAAGCAGCCGAAACGCCATTACAGAGGATATTGTTGCTAGTGACTCTAAGCGAATAGATATTCTAGAAATCATCATGAATGACATTATTCCTCAGGTGACCAGCATAACAATTGAAAGCGCGGTCAACATGGGGCGTATGCTCGTTGACTTCAAGCATCGGCTACTCGGCTTCGACCGTGACATTAAGAAACTTGGTCGTAATATCTCTGAACAAGTAAAGCTCAATAACACGTTCTCGGTGGTTGGTTCTATTGACATTAACGTTGAAAGTTCACTTTCCAAACTACAAGGTTGGCAAGATATTATTAACTTCTCTGAGATTTACGAAGAGTGGGATAAAACGGGATCTGCTGAGCTACCAACCAAAGAGTTTTTCAACGCTTTAAGTACACTGACATACCATATTAGTGCCGAGAAAGTTAAAAAGCCTACTGAGCTGTTTGATATCAAATTTGAAGTCATCGAGAACAACCAGCGTAAAACGGCCAAAACAGATAAAGATATGCGTGATTTGGCCAGTAATGGTACGAACTTGCTCATTCAATCCATGTTGTATTTAGCACTTCTGACACAACAACGTGGAGCAAGTCGACTATCAATAACTTACCCAACCGATGAGATTGGTAAGCTGACGGCAGAAAACCAAGCCAAACTGCTCAAAATGATGGGGGCACATAACTTCAATGTTATCGCGGCTCAACCCGATGGCAATAATCGTACGGCCAACTTATTTAAGTATCTGTATCACTTAACGCCTTACAAGAACATTTTCAACAAACCTAAAGTAAGCAAACTTGCGTTAGCTAAAGCCGCTGAAACTAGCACAGGAGTAGAAGCATGAAGCCAGTATCACAAGTCTTAGAATCTCTACTTAGTGGTAGCTTTATCTGCCCAGCAACGGATCGTGAAGCTTACAAGACGCTTAAAGAGGATCGTACACGCCGAGAAATCAATCAAGCGTTGACTCTTATGGGGCGCGAGCTCCAATGTACGAGCAGAACCAGCGCCTATTATGTTACCTATAAAAGTATCGACGACCACAATCGTCGTCAGGTGACCGCGTTGATGAGTAATGTACACGGTATCATTCGACCTGTGGTTAAGTTCGTAGCGACAGTCAGTGAGGCTGCTCAAGTTGAAGCAGTGATGGTTGGTGGTGATGAGTTAAATGTGCCTATGCTGAGTGCGCAAATCCAATCGTCTCCTAGCTTGATGGAGAAACTCGATAGTATTTATCGACTTCCAAAAGTGAGTCGAAAAAAAGTGCGTGACAGTGCAGCGGATAAACTCAATGTAGTTGTCGAATTTCTGGTTAAAGAAGGGGTGGCTCATTTAGTAAACAAAGAGCGCCAACTCTATGTGATGACGGGAAAATTAGACTTTGTCTACGAGGTGCTCGATTTCATCGATACGCATGAAAAGATCGTTGAGACAGTTAACAAAGCAAACGAGAACCAAGGGGAGTTCGACTTTTGATGAGCCCTCAAAACAATGGGAAACATGGTGGTGTTAACCACATGCTTCGCTTAATCAGCCAAGCAAAGGACACACTAACGCATGTTTTTGAAAATGGCACGATACGTGAAACTCATGAAAACGCCAATGACCTACGTAAATTAAAAGAAGCCCGTGTTGTTATCGTGACAAGCCGCGGCTACCGCGTGCACCCTAAGATGGAAGCATTGATGAACTACTTCCTTGAAACGGAAGCGAGTTCATTTCTTGGGACTCAACATGCTGAGCGCATTCCAGAAATTCAGAGCTTAGCGCAAGAATACCTGGAAGCTAAATTAAATGGCAAAAGAGAACAAGAGGCGGATAGGTTTAATAGCCTTGAAGGTGTCGTTTATGAAATCACAATGGACTTGCAAGAGTCTTGTCGTCGTCTAAGAAACCGTATCAGTTATGACTTTGGCTATGGCCATACGCTCGCTCAAAAACAAAAAGAGAACCAAGTTGCTATAGAGCAAGCTGAAAAGCTTGTTAGTGGCATGAAAGCTTTCTCTTTTAAGTTGTTGAGTGAAATGGCTGGAGATAACTCCGAGCTCAACACCTTGTTTTGTGCTGAAATGCACAGTGCGATTCGTAGTTGCCAACAAGAGCTAGGATCTATCCTAATTCAACTCCGAGCTTTGATGCTGAAGTATCGTAACCGCGAACGCGATAAGGACCTGATCAATGCCTTTGATCGGTTTATTGATCAGGAGCCACACTGGACACCAAGTGACGATTTGATTTTGCCTGATGAGGTAGCAAAGCACGATGGTATACCGATGTTTTGGCTTTCAGAGCCGATACAATTTGCACATCACCCAAATCCTGATGATATGGACCAAGAGCCGGAATTGGCCGATATTGTTGAAAAAATTACGGCACAGCCCGCCGAACAAGAAGAGCTTCCGGTTGTTGAAGAAGCTGAGCGCCGAGAATTGACTCTTGATGTTGAAATACAAGAGCTGATTGAAGCGGACATTGATTCTCATTGCGATACCTTTTTTGCTGAAGCCTTTGTTGGCAAAGGAAAAACCAGCATTTCCGCTTTGGAGTATTACGAGCAAATTAATAATGATTTGCCGGAAGATCTTGAACAGCTCACTTGCGCTAAAGACGTGTGGCTATTTAGCGTGCTTAATTTCCATAGTTCAATGCTTCCCGAAGATAGCAAAGGCTTTACCGTTGAGCCTATCGGGTCTTATACCTATTTAGCAAAAGGTAGCAATATAGGTTACGGCAACCTTCACTTAGAAGATGTGTCTATAGCGAGGAAACTGTGAGTAGAATTATTGATGATATAACGGGTAGTGATTTAAATCGGTTAAAGCAACTCTTCTCTCCTGCGAAGGTTAATGAAGGTGCCAGTGTAGCGCTGAGTGGCGTGTTTGATACTTTTCATCGCGACTTTAGTGTTGGGAGCGCCAGAGGAGAATATTTGCAGCTGACGCCTAGAGATATACGTCAAATTAGGAAGGTGATTAAAGATCAATCTGGTTTTGATCTTTTAACTGATCCCATCCCTAATTCTCGAACGGATATGGCTCAGTTCTTTCCTAACGAGAAGTTAAGCTCAAGCCCTGTCAAAGACAAGGTCATTAAAGTTTATGGGATTTTGTCCACGAACATAAATGGTAAATCATATGACTTACAAGAGGGCATGAACATTGAGGTAGCTCTAAGTCATTTGACGAGCATTGAGCACAGCCAAGTTGTGATTGTTGAAAACTATGAAGCATTTTCTAAGTTTAGATTAGTACAAACCGACATAGGATCTAATCCTCTTATTGTTTACCGAGGAGATAAGGACACGGGAGTAATATCAAAAGAAATTGCGTTGGCTTTTCCAGGCGTAGAGCTTATAGCTTGGTTTGATACCGATCCTAAAGGTATCTCTTTAGCTTTATCATCGGGAGCGACTTATATGCTGCTACCTAATTTATCAACAGATACTCTCAAAGAACATGGCCGCTCAGAGCTATTTGCGGACCAATACCAAGACTGGAATCGAGTCTCAAAAATTATCCCCCCTAAGTTAGAGTCCATAATGTCTGAACTGGAAAAAGGGATAACCCAAGAGTCAATCATGGCAAATCAAATAGCCGTAAGGTTACATCAAATTTAGTCACGTAAATGTCGAGCTCCCCTGTAAGTGCGGAGATAGGTATGTTTACCTTGGGGTAATAAATCAAATGTTGTAAAGCTCATGCAGAGTGCCTACAAGGCAGTTAGGTAATACTAATCTAGCCACTGAATTATTTATAAAGATTAAACGAATTTTGTGGCTTTTTTAAAATGCTCGATCATTTGGATATTTCCTTATCTTAAGGTACGTAAAAAGCGCCTAAAATCGGAGCTTTATCAATTCAACTCATTCAATTTCATATATAATCGCCCTCAATAGTCTGCGCTTGAAAGCAGAGTCCTACATTATTCGAGTAATTAACAACATGGCAAAAGCACCCGCTAACAAGAAACCCGCCTCAAAAGCTAAGCCCGTATCAAAAGCTAAGAAAGCGACCAAAGGCTTTGAAGAGACCCTTTGGGATACCGCTAATCAGCTGCGTGGCAGTGTTGAGTCATCTGAATACAAACACGTGGTATTAAGCCTTGTGTTCTTAAAGTTCATCAGCGACAAGTTTGAAGCACGCCGTCAGAAGATGATAGACGACGGGCAAGACGCTTTTGTTGAGATGAAAGAGTTCTACCAACAAGACAACATCTTCTTTTTACCAGAAGATGCGCGTTGGTCATTTGTTAAAGCGCGCGCTAAGCAAGATGATATCGCTATCATCATCGATACCGCTTTATCGACTATCGAAAAAAACAACCCTAGCTTAAAAGACGCCCTGCCAGACAACTACTTCTCGCGCCAAGGTTTGGAAGTGAAAAAGCTGGCGTCACTTATCGACAGCATTGAAAACATCGACACGCTGGCGAACGAATGCGACATGAGCGAAGAAGATTTAGTCGGTCGTGTTTATGAATACTTCCTAGGTAAGTTTGCAGCAACCGAAGGCAAAGGTGGTGGCGAGTTCTATACGCCTAAGTCAGTGGTAACGCTATTGGCTGAAATGCTAGAACCCTTCCAAGGTAAGATCTACGATCCGGCTTGTGGCTCGGGCGGTATGTTTGTTCAGTCTTTAAAATTCATTAAAGAGCACGAAGGGCGCACCAAAGATATTGCTATTTATGGTCAAGAGTTGACCTCGACCACTTATAAACTGGCGAAGATGAACTTAGCCATTCGCGGTTTATCTGGCAACTTAGGTGAACGTGCAGCCGATACCTTTTTTGCTGACCAGCATAAAGACTTAAAAGCTGATTACATCATGGCTAACCCACCGTTTAACCTTAAAGGTTGGCGTAATGAGGCCGAGCTAACCGATGATGCGCGCTTTGCTGGTTATCGTACACCGCCAACAGGCAATGCCAACTACGGTTGGATTTTGCACATGCTGTCTAAGTTAAGTGAAACAGGCACGGCAGGCTTTGTTTTGGCGAATGGGTCTATGAGTTCAAACACGTCCGGCGAAGGTGAGATCCGACAGCAGCTAATCGAGAATGACCGTGTTGAATGTATGATTGCTCTGCCGGGGCAACTGTTCTTCACGACGCAAATCCCAGTGTGTATTTGGTTTATCACTAAAGACAAAACCGAGAACACCACTAAAGGTTTCCGTAACCGCCAAAAAGAGACGCTGTTCATTGATGCCCGTGAAATGGGCACCATGATTAGCCGCACCAATAAAGAACTGACTAAAGACGATATCGCGCTAATTGCTGATACATACCATGCATGGCGCTGCGATGAAGCAGAACTAAAAGCGCGTATTGAACGTGGTGATGGCAAAGTAGATAAGTACCAAGACAAAGCAGGTTTTAGCAAATCCGCAACCATTGCTGATATCAAGGCTAATGATTTTGTACTGACTCCAGGGCGCTATGTAGGCGCAGCTGACATGGAAGATGATGGCATTCCGTTTGAAACCAAGATGAGCGAGCTTTCACAAACCCTATACAGCCAAATGAATCAATCTCAAGAGTTGGATAAATCGATTCGCCAGAACTTAGAGGTGTTAGGTTATGGGGAGTGAGTGGGTAGCTACTACATTAGGTGATATAGCTCTAGGTCGAGACGGTGCTGTAGACGGTCCCTTTGGCTCTAACCTTCCTGCATCTTGTTATCAAGACGTAGGAATTCCTGTAGTGAGAGGAAGCAATTTGTCGGTTGGACTCGGAGAATTTAAAGATGATGGTTTTGTTTATGTATCTGATAGTACGTTTGACAAATTGTCTCGAAGTGAATGCAAAGCAGGGGATATTGTTTTTACGAAGAAGGGAACACTTGGTCAGACGGGTTTGATAACTAGTGAGCATAAATTTGACCGGTATTTGCTTTCGTCCAATCAGATGAGATTACGTGTTGACCCAACTAAAGCCATTCCTGAGTATGTTTACTTTTGCGTATCCTCGAAGAAGACCATTCTAAAGTTAATCAAAGACTCTGAAAGTACAGGGGTTCCCAAAATTAACCTAGCTTATTTGAAGAGTATTCAAATCGAGCTACCAAGTATTGAGATACAGAAAGAAATAATAGGGCATCTCGGTGCACTAAATTCCAAAATCACTCTCAACAACCAAATCAACCAAACCTTAGAGCAAATGGCGCAAGCCATTTTCAAGTCATGGTTTGTCGATTTTGATCCGGTTAAAGCCAAGATGAATGGCGAACAGCCAAAAGGGATGGATGCGCCTTTTCTTTCAAAAGAAGTTGCCTCGCTTTTCCCAGAAAAGCTAGTTGAGTCTGAGCTAGGTTTAATTCCTGAAGGTTGGGAAGCATCGAAGCTAGAAAATCTTGTTGATATAGCTTCATCTAAACGTGTGTTTGCAAAAGAATACCTTGAAGAAGGCGTACCGTTTTACAGAGGCAAAGAGATTACTGAACTGTCAAAAGGCAACAGTGTCACACCTGAAATTTATATTTCAGAAGAGCGTTATCAAGAACTAAAAGACAAGGCTGGTGCACCTAAGGAAGGCGATATTCTTATTACTTCTGTAGGGACAATAGGAAATACATACCTCGTTGATTCAGATGATAAATTCTATTTCAAGGATGGGAACTTAACTTGGGTTAAAGATTACAAAGGCGAAGAAATACCTTACTTTTTGATGGAGTGGTTTAAGAGTGCTGTTGGAAAGTGTGCCATCGAAAACATTAAGATAGGGAGCACACAGCAGGCTATTACCATTAAGTCATTAAATGGTATCAAACTAGTGAACCCTTCTAATGATGTACATAAGAATTTCACCAAACTTATCGAGCCTTTGTATCGAAAGCATCGAGCTAATATCAAGCAAAGTAAAGCCCTTGCTAATCTACGAGACACCTTGCTTCCTAAATTGCTTTCCGGCGAAATCGACTTAGAAAACGTGCAAGTAGAACAAGCTAAAGCACTAGCAGAGTAACCTTTCGTCATTCCAGAAAGTGAGGAACGAACTTATCAGGAATCTCGTTTTTGACGGTGGTGAAAAGCGAGATCTCAGATACCTCGCGCCTCGGTTCTGAGATAACGAAGGTGGGAATTAGATGAATCCGAAATAGAACAAAGCAAAGCGTAGGTGGAACCATAATATAATGAACGCAACTAATACTCGTGAAATCGACATTTCTGAATTGACGACACTGTGTGAAACAAGCACTTTGCAAAAAGGCATCTTGCTTTCACGCAGTGGTGCAGTACGCAAGCTTAACCTTGTTGGCAACACCGCGACCGCACAGGTCAAAGGCAGCCTCAATTATCAAGTGAGCCTCGATTTCACTGGCGATCTGGTTGGCACTTGTACTTGCCCTGCGGCGCAATATCAAATGTTGTGCAAGCACGGCGTGGCGGTTGCCCTTTGCCTACAAGACCAAGAACAAGCTTTAAACCAAAGTAGTGAACGAGATACCATAAAAAATCACCTGCAAAGCCTTGGTGAAGAGGCCATGGTAGAGATGCTACTCGAATACCTAGAAGAAGATGAGTACACATGGAATGCACTGCTGACAAAAATTGAAATACGCGAAAAGCCAGCCGTATATGGCGAGCTGAAAAAGTTGGTTACCCAAGCCTTACCGCGAGAACAGCTCTGGGATTGGCGAGAAAGCCATGATTATTTCAACTCAGCAGAAATTCAATTGAACATGATCATTGAATCAATGCAAAGCCTTAACGCCGATCATCAATGGAAATTAATCAACTACCTTGTTGAACGGTTGAATAAGGTGCTAGAGCAAATTGATGACTCCAATGGCGATCGTTATGGCATTGAAAGCATGATTAACGAACACATGCCAAAGACGCTGGCAAAGCTTAATTGGAGTGAGCAAGAGAAAGCGCAGTGGATGTTTGAGCGTTTGACCCATTATGAATTTGACGTATTTCCTTCGATTGAAGAGAGTTTTGGAGCGATTTGGCAATCTAACACCCACTTTCTAACCTTATGCCGCCAAGCGATAGATCAAGCATCGCAAGATGAGAGTAGCTGGAACTTACGCTCATGGGCAGTTCCGTTAATGAAACACAGCTCCGATTGGCGTGAAGTGGCGGAAATTAAACAAAAAATAGCACGAACGTGTCGAGATTATCTTGAAGTTGTTGATATGTTCATTGATGAGCAAGAGCCGTTAGAAGCTGAGTTTTGGTTAGCTAAGGCGAAAAAAATGGCGAGTGATTATGAACTTCGTGCGTGCGAACAAGCTCAATTCCGTCTTTATGTTGAACTAGGTGAAATCCATTCTGCATGGGTATTAGCTAACCGTTTGTTAGAACAATCACCAAGCTTTCAATATTATCAACAGTTAGCGAAGTTTAAAGCCAATTACCAAATTGATGATGTTGAATTTTTCTCCCGCACTGAACTGCTACTTGCCAATGCCTATCAACAACCAGACCGCTATAATCAAGCTTCTGATCGTACGGATGCCTTGGTTCTGTTCTATATCGATAACCAGCAATTAGACAAAGCGTGCGAATGGGTTGCCGAACATAAAATATCAATACAAGGACTTATTTCGCTTGCCGATCATATTGTGGATGATAAACCTGAAAATACGCTGGATTATTATCTGCGAGCAGTCTCATCTTATATCGAACAGACCAATAATACGGCTTACGATCAAGCTTTAGAGTTACTTCGACGTTTAGAGAATATGCTGAAATCGCATCCTACTCAATTGGCGACATTTTATAGTCAGGTGGCGCAACTCGCTACCACGTACAAGCGTAAGCGTAATATGTTCGCTTTAATTCAGAAATATTATTCAAAATATATCTGATTCTGCGGAGGTGACAAGATCTGCGGTGTTGAGAAAATGGAACAAAGCCCGAAACCGAGTTACTACAAAACAAATTTAAATAACTCAATTTAGAAAACAACAAACAACGTCAAACAGCAGTAGGAAAAGGCGATGAGCTTAAAATTCACAGAAGCCAAATTAGAACAGGCCATTATTGAGCTATTGGGTGAGCAAGGCTACCCACACGTAGTGGGTGAACAAATAGCGCGTGAAGACAAAGAACAAGTACTCATTGTCGATGACTTACGACGCTACCTTGCCAAGGAGTACCGAGGCGATGCTATAACCGAGAGCGAAATCGACACCATTGTTCGTATGATCTCAACGTTGCCTGCCAGTGATTTGTACCATAGCAATAAAACCTTCTGCCAATGGCTAACGAATGGCTTCTTGTTTAAGCGTGAAGATCGCTCAAAGAAAGACCTCTATATTGAGTTAATCGATACAAGACATTTGGCACAAGCCTTACGCTTGATGTTTGTCCCGCTGCTAGAGAATAAATCTAAAGCAGACAACTCTGATAGAAAAGTTGCTGAAGGTAAGGTTACGTACCTAGAAACAAATCGGTTAGAAGCGACTGACACCAATATCTATAAAATCGTTAGCCAGCTAGAGATTGAGGGGGTCGATGAACAAATTCGAATCCCTGATGGCATCCTTTATGTGAACGGCTTACCGCTGGTGGTGTTTGAATTTAAAAGTGCCGTGCGAGAGAAAGACGCGACCATTTTTGATGCATGGAAGCAAATCTGTGTGCGTTATCGCCGTGATATTCCTAAGCTGTTCGTCTACAACGCGATGTGCATCATCAGTGATGGTGTGAACAACAAAATGGGTAACCTGTTTGCGCCGTATGAGTTCTTCTACGCATGGCGCAAAGTAACGGGTAATGAGTCTACCGAAAAAGAGGGTATTAACTCTCTCTACACCATGATTGCTGGGTTATTTAACCAAACCAGATTACTTGATGTGGTGAAGAACTTTGTCTTCTTCCCTGATACTTCAAAGAAAGAGATAAAAATCTGTTGCCGTTACCCGCAGTACTACGCAGCGCGTAAGCTTTACTACAACATCGACAAAGAACGTAAGCCATACGGAAGTGGTAAAGGCGGCACTTACTTTGGTGCAACAGGGTGTGGTAAGAGCTTCACCATGCAATTTCTATCGCGCCTATTGATGAAAAGCATCGATTTTGAAAGCCCGACCATTGTACTTATTACCGACCGTAACGATCTCGATGATCAGCTTTCTAAACAGTTCTGTAATGCCTCTGATTACATTGGTGATGAGATGGTTGTGCCAGTTAAAAGCCGTCAAGATTTAAGAGACAAGCTGCAAGGCATCAAGAGTGGTGGTGTGTTCCTGACTACCATCCACAAGTTCACCGAAGACATCGAATTGCTTTCAGAGCGTACAAACATCATCTGTATTTCCGATGAAGCTCACCGTTCACAGGTCAACCTCGATAAGAAAGTGGTGATCAAATATCAAGATGGTATAGCCGTCGATGTGAAAGAGACATACGGCTTTGCTAAGTATCTGCACGATTCTCTACCAAGCGCGACTTACGTTGGTTTCACCGGAACGCCGATAGATGCCACCCTTGATGTATTTGGTGATGCAGTAGACAGCTACACCATGACAGAATCGGTTAATGATGAAATTACGGTTCGTATTGTTTATGAAGGCCGAGCAGCTAAAGTCATTCTTGATAACAGCAAGCTTGAAGAGGTAGAGAAATACTACCAAGCGTGCGCAGAAGCGGGCACCAATGAACATCAGATAGAAGAGAGTAAGAAAGCTTCTGCCAATATGAACGCGATCCTTGGCGACCCTGACCGTATTGAAGCTTTGGCGAAAGACTTTGTTGAACATTATGAAGGGCGAGTTAAAGAAGGTTCCACGATAAAGGGCAAGGCGATGTTTGTCTGTGCGAGTCGTGAAATTGCGTTTGATTTCTATAAGCAAGTCAAAATCTTAAGGCCAGAATGGTTCGAGGAAAAGCTATCGATTGATGGCGTCGAGCTGACTGAAAAAGAGAAAGAAAAGTTAAAGCCACTTGCGATGGTGCAAATGGTGATGACGCGCGGTAAAGACGATGACTCTGACCAATACAGCCTGCTAGGGACAAAGGAATATCGAAAATCGCTCGACCAGCAGTTTAAGAGCCCCAAGTCGAATTTCAAAATAGCTATTGTAGTCGACATGTGGCTAACAGGTTTTGACGTTCCTGAATTGGATACTATCTACATCGATAAGCCGTTGCAGAAACACAATCTGATTCAAACCATCTCACGTGTTAACCGTAAGTTTGAAGGCAAGGCCAAAGGGCTGGTTGTCGATTACATTGGTATCAAGTCGCGAATGAATCAAGCCTTAGCGATGTATTCAAAGGCTGATGAGACTAACTTTGAAGATATTCGTTTTTCTGTCATTGAGGTGAAGAACCACCTCGATCTATTAAGACAGATGTTCCACAAGTTCGATACGTCAGGTTATTACACAGGAGAGCCGTGTAAGCAGCTGGAGTGCCTTAATCAGTCGGCAGAATACATCCTTCAAACCAAGAAAGGCGAAACCCGATTCATGGCTTTAGTGGGCCGTATGAAGGCGGCTTATGATGTTTGCTGTGGTAGTGAATTGTTATCTCAGCAAGAGCGTGACCAAATTCACTTCTATATCGCAGTGCGCTCTATCATCTTTAAGCTAACCAAAGGTGATGCACCAGACACGGCACAAATGAATAGACGTGTTCGTGAGTTAGTGGCAGAAGCACTTCGTGCCGATGGAGTAGAAGAGATCTTTACGATTGGTGATGAGCACGCCGAAGCTATCGATATTTTTGACGAAGATTACCTAGCTCGTATCAACAAGATTAAGCTGCCAAACACCAAGATTCAGCTACTTCAAAAGCTACTAGAGAAGGCGATAAGTGACTTTAAAAAGGTCAATCAACTACAAGGCATGAATTTCTCTAAGCGCTTCCAATCGCTGGTGGAGCAATACAACGAACGTCGTGAAAATGATGTGTTGAATGGTGAGGAGTTCGATACCTTCTCTCAAGAAATGACCGACATTATCTTTGATATCGTGAAAGAAATGGGCTCGTTTGAAGACCTAGGCATCGACCTAGAAGAGAAAGCGTTCCTCGATATCTTGAACCACATGCGCAAGAAGTACGATTTCACTTACGACGATGACAAGATGCTCGAACTGGCGAAGGAGATGAAAACCACAGTAGACAATGTCGCTCAATACCCAGACTGGGCAGGCCGCGATGACATCAAAGCCAAGTTGAAAGTGGATTTAATCTTACTGCTACACAAATATGGCTTCCCACCAGTAGCCAATGATGATGTTTACAAAGGCGTGCTAGAGCAGGCTGAGAATTATAAGAAGAATGTGTAGTCGCTTTAAATTTGATGACATTTGATTTTATCAATGAGTATTTCAGCTAAAACAATCACTTTAGCTGAAATACTCGAATAGAGATCTAACCTCGAATGATCATTTGCTCGCGCTCTGGACCTACCGATACCATCACGATTGGCACACCCATCAGCTCTTCGATACGAGTAACGTAATCTTGCGCTGCTTGAGGAAGGCTCTCAAACGTGCGGCAACCCGTGATGTCTTCATCCCAGCCAGCCATATCTTCATATACGGGCTTTAGCTCAGCCGTTTGTGGCCAAATCGGGTTCTCAGTATGTTCACCTGAGTAAGCGGTACAGATTTTAAGTTCAGACAAACCAGACAGGCAATCGATCTTAGTCAGTGCTATTTCCGTTGCAGCTTGCAGGTCAACACCGTTGCGAGTTGCTACCGCGTCGAAGTAACCCATGTCACGTGGGCGGCCTGTTGTTGCGCCGTATTCGTTAGAGCTTTCGCGGAAGCTGTCTTGTTCTTCCATTGCAGTTACTAGCGTGCCAGTACCAACAGACGAGCTGAATGATTTAGCAACAGCGATAACACGTTCAGGACGAAGTGCAGGTAAACCGCTACCAATGCCAGCATAAGCTGCGGTTACATTCGAAGATGTTGTCCAAGGGTATTCACCGTAGACAAGGTCGCGACCTGCGCCTAACTGAGCTTCAAACAGTAGGTTTGCGTCTTGTGATTGCAGCGCTTTAAGCGGCTCAGTTACGTTGCAGATGAACGGGCGCCACGCTTTAGTTACTTCAAGTAGCCATTCTGTCATTTCAGAAGCAGTCTGGGAGAAGTCACATTGAGGGTAGAGCGCTTTAAGCTGAGGCATCTTCCAATCAAGTAGGAATTGAATACGCTGCTCTAAAATTTCAGGTTGATTCAGCCAACCGACAAGAATGCCTTTCTTCATTACACGATCGCCGTACGCTGGTGCAATGCCTTGACGTGTAGAGCCGTAAGCGCCATCGCCCAAACGCTCTTCTTCAAGCGTATCTTCAAGAGCATGTAAAGGGAGACACAGTGTCGCACGATCTGAGATCGCCATTTTCACTTTGATGCCAGCCTCTTGAACTTCTGCAATCTCTTCAGTTAGCGCAGCAGGGCTGATCACCATGCCAGGGCCAAGAACCGCCGTACAATTAGGATTAAAAATACCACTAGGTAGTTGGTGCAGTTTGAATGTACCGAAGTCATTTACCACAGTATGACCTGCATTGTTTCCGCCTTGGAAACGAATGCTAGCAGAAGCTTGGTCTGCTAAAAAATCGACGATGCGGCCTTTGCCTTCATCACCCCAGTTTGCGCCCACAACAACGATAGATGGCATAATTTTTCTCCTAACTGATTGAGGAATCATGTTAGGCCTACAAGGTGGATAAGAGAAATTAATTATCTTTATTATCTTGATAAGGATTTCATATATCCTTAAAGTCTTAAGCTACAAACGAGATTCCCTATCACGTTCGTTCCTCACTGTAGGGAATGACGATGGGGCATTCTTTACTTTTAGGGAATGATATTAGTGACACGAGAGAGAGGACATGATGCTCGATATTAATTTGTTGAAGACGTTTGTGACGCTTGCGGAGTACAAGCATTTTGGGAAAGCGGCCAATGCACTGCACATGACACAACCCAATGTGAGTTTGCACCTAAAACAACTGGAACAACAAACACGCATAAAGTTGATAGAGAGAAGCCCTTTTCAATTGACTCAAGCGGGTGAACGGCTATTGGAAACAAGCCAAAGAACGCTACTCGAACTGCAGATTTGTCAGGCCGATCTCAATGCCATTAACGACCTTAAAATAGGGACGTTAACCATTGCCGTAAGTGACATCATTTCTCGATTTTTGCTAATTCGTCCGTTCCAGAAGTTCAAAGCGCAGTATCCCGGTATTGACCTTACGCTCTTGAATACCACGTCATCTCAGGTATCGAATTTAGTTAAAAATGCTCAAGCGGATATTGGTTTTGTTATCGCCAAAGAGCAGCACAACGAGTCTTTGTATTTCACTAAGCTGCAAGAGCTTTCTTGGTGTGCGCTTGGCGATGGGGTTGATATCCGAGACTCTGATGCAGAGCTCACTTTGATTCTACTAGGTCATGATACGAGAACGCGTGACTTTATTGATGAAGGTTTACCAAGCCTTAATCTACCTAATTATAGGGTGATGGAAGTAGGGAGTGTCGATGCTCAAATCGACTGGGCAGAAGCGGGATTTGGTGTGGCTATTGTCCCGGAGTTTGCGGTATCAACCAAGCAGCACCTGCATTCGAAAGTGACACCATTGACCAACTTCTCGAGCACCAGTCTTGGTTATATTGTTCGGCAGAACCAAGTCTTGTCGAAAGCAACCAAGCAGCTGTTAGGTTGGGTGAATGATGAGATTATTTCATTGCAAAACAAATAAATACAATCATTGAGTTTGACTCAATCAGCCCACCTCGAGTGGGCTTTTTTGTCCCTGGAAAGCCTCGTTTTTACTGAATCAATAATCTTTGGAACAAACTAGCGCTCACCATCAACTATTCGTCCCGCAAATCAGAGTTTCAAAATTCATCGTTGACAAAGTTTGATAATCAAACTAAATTTCAAATTATTACTTTGATTGTCAAATTACTTGTCAATCAAAGGGCTTTTATTTGCAACGATCATCTAACCACAAACACAAGCTAAGGACGCCATTTTGAGTTTTCCAACACGTCACCAACACAACTTTTCTTCACATAACAGTCAAGGTGAGAAACGCACGTTCTATGTCCTGTTATTGACCGTCGTTACCATGGTTGTCGAAATTGTTGCAGGTACTATTTACGGCTCGATGGCATTGCTTGCCGATGGTTGGCACATGGGGACGCACGCCGCAGCGTTTGGTATCACCTTATTTGCATACCGTTATGCGAAGAAACATGCCGAGAGCGAACGTTTCTCTTTCGGTACTGGCAAAGTCAGCGTGTTAGGGGGCTACACCAGCGCGATTGCATTGGGGATTGTGGCATTGTTGATGCTGGTGGAATCAGTACATCGTTTGTTTAACCCACAAGCGATTCAGTTCAATGAAGCGATCATCGTTGCTTGTATTGGTTTAACTGTGAATGTGGTGAGTATGTTTTTACTTGGCGATCACCATCATGATCACGGACACGAGCATGGCCACAATCATAGTAAGAATCACGGTCATTCACATAGCCATGAGCACGACAGCGACCATGGTCATAAACATGGCGAGCATCACGGACACCATCATGATCACAACCTACGCGCAGCCTACATGCATGTGTTGGCGGATACTCTAACTTCGCTGCTTGCGATTGTTGCGCTGCTATTTGGTAAGTTTTACGGTTGGAACTGGTTAGATGCAGCAATGGGAATGGTTGGCGCATTCGTGATTGCTAAGTGGACGATGAACCTTATGAAACAAACCAGCCCAATCCTGCTGGATGAGAATATCGACCAAGATTATCGTGACTCAGTGACCAAAACCTTAACGCCTTATGCGTCGGTCACCGATTTCCATATGTGGAAGGTGAGTGGACATCACTATTCAGCAGCGATTACTCTTGAATCAAACAGTGATAAAACCGTCTCTGAATATAAACAAATGCTCGCCAAGTTTGATAAGATTAATCATCTTACTCTTGAAGTGCATTCAAACGACCATGCGAAATATAGAACAGCTTAACCAAATACTGACTGAGTTCTACGATAAAATGTCTTCGTGGGAGCAGTCTGTTGTCAAAGAGACGGGTTATTCCCTGGCTCAAGTACACACCATTGAAGTACTTGGTATGCATGGTGCGTTAAGAATGAAAGAGCTCGCTGAAAAGTTGGGTATTACCACGGGTACACTTACTGTTCAAATAGAAAAGTTGGTTAAAGCTGAATTGATTGAGCGCCATGAACACCCAACAGATCGTCGTGCGATTGTGGTTGCCTTGACGGATGAAGGGCAGAAGATACACGTTCACCACAATCAGCTTCACTTGAATTTGGTTAATGAGCTGACGCAAGATATCGAAGAAGACGAGAAAGCGGTGTTATTGAAGTGCCTAACCAAGATGGTAAAAGCGTTTTAGCCAGCCTTGAATTCGCACCTAACTCTTTAGCTGCAAAGCGATTGACTAGAAAATCAAAAGATGGACCTGACTCGAATTGAGTAGGTCCATTTTTTTCGCCGTTTACGCTCTACTGTACAATCATCAATAGACGGATTCACTGTTTAAAAACCAAGTCAAAACCTCCAATATTGCGCTTCGCTCGTGCTCTTCTGGAGAGCCAAAAAAATGTCATCATAAGTAATGCATCCAAATGTGCGTCAAAGTCTTTTAATTCAATGCCTTGTATACCATGACATTCAAGCCATTTATGTTCCGTCAAATAGCTGTCTCTCACTTTTATCATTCAACTAATGTACATGTATTCAATTTGTGTTATTGATGCTTTTATCTTTAGTGAAAAGATTCATTCTCTGTTTGAATACCATTGAGAATGTCACTGCTGGTGGGCTGAACAGTCGCTAGATTTAGTGCTCATTACTGATACAAAAAATATAACAATAATCAGGTCGCGCAAGTTGGATATCCATTCTTTGATGCGATTTATTTAGATACTCATAGTTAATTTAGTAAAGACGAGCCACGTATATGAACATAAAGAAAAAGCTCTATTCGTTGGGGATGTTCTCCATCTTCGGCATGATTTCACTGCTGTTTACCACATCACAATTTGCAGACACCACCGCTCAAATGAGCGAAGCCAAACAAATTACCAAAGAGCTTGAAGTGCGTTTGCTCAACCTTCGCCGTAACGAGAAAGATTTTTTACTGCGTAGCGATATGAAATACCTCGACAAGTTCGACGTAAACTACAAAAAATTCTTAGCGTCTGAATCTGAGCTAGATACAGTGCTCAGTGATTTAGGTTTAGCCAACAGCACACACCTACGTGAAGACATCGAAACCTACCACACCAGCTTTGTTAACTTAGTTAAAGCGAGCGAAGTCTATGGGCTATCACGTGACAAAGGTATGCTAGGCGAGTTTCATGTTTTGCTCGATAACATCAGCGCGACAGCCAGTGCGGAACAAAAAATCGAGCTTTACCTGTTCAATGACTTAATTGAGAAGGGGGAGTTTGACCCGAGTGTTCTTTCTATAACTTCAAATATGAGTAGCTCAGCTGCTTTGATAGACGCTGCTCGCCAAGTGGTTGAGCAAAAGCGCGTGATCGGTTTGAAGCATAACGAAGGCCTGCTAGGCGAAGCGCGTTCTGGTTCGCACGTTATCGAGACTCAGTTTAAAGAATTCTCGGCGGTGCTAGACCAACAAACGCAGCAAGAGATGGACAAACTATCGCTGATCAACAACATCCTTTGCGTCACGCTACTCGTGTCGATCATTCTGTTCAGCTGGTTAATCGTCCGTTCTATCATTGGTAAAATTGAGTCACTGCTTTCGGTGATTCGTAACATCGTTGATTCTAACGACGTGTCTATTCGTTCGCACCTTGATGGCAAAGACGAACTCAGCACTTTAGGCCAATACTTCAACCAACTGTTGGATCAACTGGAAGGGCTTATCGCTGCCTCTCAATCTAAGTCACTGCAACTGACACAAAGCACATCGAACATGCATGATGAGCTAGAGTCAGTAATCAAACAGTTTGAAGTTCAAGCAAATCACACATCTACAATGACAACGTCAGTTCAAGAGATGGTACTCACCATTGGCGAGATCTCTGAAAGCACATCGGTTGCCGCTGAAGGTGTACATCAAGCGAAAGTGAATGCCGATAAAGGCCGTGAAGTGGTGGTTGAAACCATCAGCAACATCACCCAGTTGTCTGAACGTCTTTCAAGCAGCCAAGATTCGATCAGTTCACTGAACCATCATGTTGACCAGATCGGCGATGCAGTAAACATCATCCAAGGCATTGCAGAACAAACTAACCTATTGGCATTGAACGCAGCAATTGAAGCAGCACGTGCGGGTGAACAAGGTCGTGG
>NZ_JBFRTQ010000067.1:0-49104 GCF_041474195.1 Vibrio sp. 10N.222.52.C3
TTGAATATTGTTTTGCTAAGTAGAGAGATGACGTGCCATCTAAGTATTGCTTAGCAATGATACATTTTAGCTCTCGGCTATATTTGGACATAAAAAGACCCCCAATAATTGGTGTCCAACTATTGGGGGTCAGTTCATTATGAGTGGCTTTGCGCTTAATATTTCAAGTTCAGAGGAGGTAATTTCAAAAAGCCCAGATAGGGTTCTGCATTAACCGAAAGATGCCCAGATAACCGTTGCTACCAAAATTGGGCACACAAACTTCACATACATTGGCCAAACCTTACCAAACCAACCGAGTTGAAAATCAGGACTGCCTTGTTCAAGCTCTTTCACTTTTGAAGCTCGGCTCCATACCCAACCACCAAACACACAGAACATCAGTGCAGCGACTGGTTGAAGATACTGAGTTGCAATCATCGCTACCATGCCAAACATCGCAGCAAAGTTGTAAACAATCACCACACTAAACAGCGCGATAGCACCACCAATCACCCAGCTTGTTGGCGTTCGTCTAGTATTGAAACGCTCACTCACTAGCGCAACCGGGCCTTCAAGCATCGAAATCGAAGAAGTCAGTGCAGCAATCGTTAGTAGTAAAAAGAACACAATCGCAAAGATCTGTCCAAGCACACCTAAACTATCAAACATCAACGGCAAAACCGTGAATACTAGAGTGTCAGAGCTTAATAGTGAGCCGTCTTCAGCGTAGATTTGAACGCCTTTTTGCATCGCAACAAACATTGCTGGCATCACCACTAATCCAGCAATAAAAGCGACAGCAGTATCCACCAGAGTTACGTTCATCGCCATTTTTGGTAGGTTCTCTTTCTTGCTTAAGTAAGAGCCATAAACCAACATCGAGCAACCGCCAATAGTGAGTGAGAAGAACCCCTGTCCCATTGCCGCCAGAATCAGTTTTCTATCCCACACTTTCTCAAAGTCTGGAATAAGGTAATGTTTTAGGCCTTCCATCGCGCCAGATTGCGTCATGATGTAAACAAACAATAAGCCAAATAAAACAAACAGCGCAGGCATCAAACGAGTCGACCATTTCTCGATGCCTTGCTTAACACCGCCCTGCACAATCAAGATAGTCAGTACATAGAACGCGACGGTACCAAATACGTTGCGCTCAACACTGAAGCCCTTAAACCAATCAGCAATCGCTTCTAGGCCGATAAGATCCGCGACCGCACCAATTAGGAAACAGATCAACCAGCCACCAACAATACTGTAAAACGCCAACACTGCGCTTGGTACACTCAGTCCAACCCAACCGACAAACTCACCGACTTTCTTACCCAAAGGGTTTGTCGTCAAAGATCGCATGCTATCAACTGGGTTTGCTTGGCCGTGACGGCCTATAGCCATCTCAACCACCAACATAGGGAAAGCAACCACGAAGATCATGATCAAATAGACTAAAAGGAAAGCGCCACCACCGTTGCTAGCAACTTGAGTCGGGAAACCCCAAATATTACCCAAGCCAACCGCTGCACCAGCCGCTGCTAAAATAAAACCTAAACGAGAGCTAAAGTGCTCTCTTGAAGAGGAAGATTGTTGGTCCATATCGCCCGCATTAAAAATCAGTGAACTAGTTGAGAAGTACAGTAATAAAAAGCAATGATAGGCACAACCAATAAATGAACAATTCTCTGATTTTTACAATCAATGCGCTATTTAGAACAACAAAGTTAACAAAAAACCAGTCTTATCGTTCAATTATAAGCAACAAAGCGAAGCAGTAGGCTTAAGAAGGAAATGGATTGAATTGAGATAAATACTCGCCGTGTGGTTCCATTTATACAAACAAAAAGAGCACCGACCGGTGCTCTTACTATTCATCACTAGACTCGAATTAAATTGTGAAGACTTGGTAATCTTTTAAGTTCGGAATGATTTCATGCAGTTCTTGCTCTTGTTCTGCCATCTCATCAAGTGAATCACAGAACTCATTCGCTTCCTCCTGTACTTGTTGAGAGTGTTCTTTCATTCGCTCTTCAACTTTCAGCTTTAATTCAGCCATACTGTCAGCCAGTTCAGTCAGGTTTAGGCCACCGTCTTGTTTCATTTTTTCTGACATCGCATTAAAAGCGCTAGAGATAAATTCTTGGTTAAAGATTTCTTTCGCCTTCTCGAAATCTTCAGACCAGCCATTGGCCATCGAATCAAAGCTTTCTGCAGGCAACACTAATTCGCCATCTTTGTAATAACGCGCTTCCAGTTCTGCAAAGTAGGTTTTCATTGATTCTTTTACATTATCAAATGACTCAGGTGAATCCAGGCTAGCCGCGATATCATCAATCACGTCATTGGCTAACGCTAAGCTATCGTTGGCCATTTGTTTCGCTCGAGGTAAGTACTCACTCATGTTTTCGCGATATTTCTCAATCGCCGCTTGTTGGTCAGCATCAAGCTCAACTTTCTCGCCATGAATATAGAGATCGTTATTATCATCGAACACGGCGGTATCACCATTTACCTGATGAATTTCGACTTTTTGGTCATCGATTCGCAACTCATTCTTCAAATCAACTCGACATTGAGCCGCAAATGTTGGCAGGCTCACAACAGAGATCGCCGCTGTTAACGATGCAATTAATACACTGTTTTTCATAAATACATTGTTTTTCATAACATCCTCTCATCAATCTGACAGATTACTATACCCTTGGTATATGCTCCTTTGTCAGAGAAACGTTTTATATCTATTAGTCAGTTAGTTAGTCGATAGAGATAACTTCGTAGCAAAACTGTTTATCTGCGACCTTAAACTCAATCTCATCACCAACTTCTTTACCCATTAGAGCCTGGCCAAAAGGTGCATTTGCCGTCACGATGGCAATCTCATTCTCATTCCACGTGACAGAAAGTCCGCCGACTCTCGGCCCCATAAAGAAATGTTTATATTGATCATGCTCGTCAATGACCACAACGTAACTGCTCACCGTAACCTTCTCACTATCACGCAACACTAAGTTACGATAACACTGAATATCGTCTTCACACTCTTGTACCCTCACCGCTTGACCATGGGCGAGATACGAAGCTTCTAATGCCAATGTATCGTACTTATGTTCAGGCACAGTCTCTTCATCGGTCGCAGCATCAATCGCACGCTGAGTCGCAGATTGGGCGATACGTAATCGGGATTCAAGTTGCTCTATGATTATTTGGCGAAGCTCAGACTTATTCATACTATTGGGGTGCTTTTCTATAGGAGCTACAGAATAGAATTAGGTACAATCAGGTGCAAGACATTTGATTCATCAAGCGACGCTATCATGAATAGGCGCCCGCTTTAGCATCAATACGACACTTAATAACTCAGGTAGAACATAAATGATTGAGCAGAAGCTAAAACAAGTATTCGGATTCGACTCACTGCGCAATGGGCAAAAGCAAGTCATTGATAACGTTCTATCTGGTCACTCGACTGCCGCGATATTCCCGACAGGCTCAGGTAAATCGCTGTGCTATCAATTACCAGCATTAGAGTTACCGCACTTAACCTTGGTGATATCGCCACTGTTAGCCTTGATGAAAGACCAACTCGCTTTCCTGCACAGTAAAGGCATTAGCGCAGCGGCAATCGAATCAAGCCAAGACCGACAAACCACACAACAGGTTATGCAGTCAGTGCGTAACGGTGACACCAAGATCCTCATGATCTCCGTCGAGCGCTTGAAGAACGAACGCTTTCGTCAGTTTATCTCCCAAGTGTCGATCTCACTGCTTGTGGTCGATGAAGCGCACTGTATTTCAGAATGGGGACACAACTTCAGACCCGACTACCTGAAGCTTCCTCAATACCAAAAACAGCTCAATATTCCTCAGGTTCTACTACTGACAGCCACTGCGACTACAGCGGTTATCCAAGATATGAAGTCAAAGTTTGAAATTGATGAGGAGCGCGTTGTGGTTACGGGTTTCTATCGTCAAAATCTCGATCTGTCGATTCAACCTTGTGAACAAACCAGTAAGCTAGAAACCTTGTGCAATGTGGTTAACCAAGCTTCTCTCGCTCCGACTATTGTTTATGTCACCCTTCAACAAACGGCAGAGATGGTGGCTCAGCAGCTTCGCAATGCTGGCGTTAATGCAGTGGCTTACCATGCGGGTCTTAAGCCTGAAAATAGAGATGCTATTCAACACCAATTCATGAATGATGACGTGAGCTGTATCGTCGCAACTATCGCGTTTGGTATGGGCGTGGATAAGTCCAACATTCGCCGAGTGATTCACTTTGACTTACCAAAATCGATCGAAAACTACTCACAAGAGATCGGCAGAGCTGGTCGAGATGGGCAAGCGTCTGAATGTATTTTACTGGCTAACAAACACGGTTTAAGCACACTCGAGAACTTCGTTTTTGGTGATACGCCAGACAACATATCGATCCAAGCGGTATTAAAAGAGATCTACGAAAATCAAAACATTGGCGCTTCTGGCTCGAATCAATGGGAGATCATGCTTAATCAACTATCACGTGAATCCAACATTCGTCAGTTACCGCTAAAAACACTACTGGTGTATCTCGAAATTGAAGGTGTGATTGAGCCCAAGTACAGCTACTTCGCAGACTACAAATTTAAGTTCATTCGTCCGAAACAGCAGATCACAGAGCAATTTCAAAGTGAACGTCGTCAATTTGTCGAAGCGATTTTCCAATGCTCTCCTCAAGCAAGAGTGTGGTGCCAAGTCGACTTCGATGCGCTTTGGACACACTTCCAAGCCGATCGTCAGCGTGTGATTGCGGCTATCGACTACTTCAATGAACAAGGTTGGATTGAACTAGAAAGCAAGCAGATCACCGATGTCTACGCGATCCACAATACTTCTGAAGATATGATGCAACTGTCAGAGCGTCTAACTGAGTTGTTTAAAGCAAAAGAAAACAGCGAGATAAACCGCCTTAACCAAATGCTGAATTTCTTTGAGGCGGATACTTGCCTAAGCTCACGCCTTGCGAGTTATTTTGCCGATGATAAAGCACCAACAAACTGCGGTCACTGCTCTGTATGTCGAGGAGAAGTGGCAATCTTACCAACCGTTGATGTTGAACCTATCGATGATGAGACGGTGATGACATGGATACATGAGTTTATTTCGGCTAGCCAACAACTGATTACCGACGAGGCAATTACTCGCTTCTTATGTGGAATCGCCACCCCGCTTTCAACCAAACTCAAAGCCAGTAAAATGGTCGGTTACGGCAAGCTAGAGCAGCAACCGTTCAGTGATACCTTAGCGCGAGTAAAACAACTTCCTAGGTAATTCTTACTTATAAAAAACCGACTAGGCTATGAAGCGTAGTCGGTATTCATCTCACTCATTATCTTTAAAAGAAGCTCAACTGACGCATTTGGTCTTTAGGTTGCAGCATTACGCTTAAACCAAGCAGGCGTATTTCTCGCCCCTGTTGTCTTTTCAGTATTTCACTAAGCAGCTCTTTGAAGTGTTCACGATCGAGAGAGGCATGGATGTGTTCAATCGTGGTTTGTTGAAAGTCGGCGAACTTGAGCTTAATGCCCTGCTTGATGATCGCTTTGCTTGGGCTAGCCTTTTCTAAGCGAGTCTCGAGTTCAGGAAATAGCTTATCTTCGATAACCTGCCAACATTCTGCGTAGCTTGAAATGTTTTGGGTAAAGGTGCGCTCTACACCTACCGATTTTCGCTCGCGCTCGATGATAACTTCTCGATCATCAATGCCATGACTGCGCTTCCAGAGTGATGCACCTTGACGGCCAAACTTGAGTAGCAGGTCTCGATAGTCAGACTCTTTGATATCCTTACAAGTAAAGAAACCCGCTTGGTGCAGCTTTTCTATGCTCACTTTGCCGACACCGGGAATCTTTTCAAGTGGTAGCTCATCGATCACTGATTGCACGTCTTGTGGAGGGATAACAAACTGACCATTGGGCTTATTCAGATCTGAGGCCACTTTCGCCAAGAATTTAATCGGTGCAATTCCTGCAGAAGCTGTCAGGGTCAGTTCGTTCCAAATATCACGGCGAATAGACTCGGCAATAAGTGTTGCTGAACCGTGACACCGCTTAGAATCGGTGACATCAAGGAAAGCTTCATCCAAGGAAAGTGGTTCAATGATTGATGTGTATCGAGAGAAGATTTCACGGATCTTTTTAGATATCTCGACATAGACCGACATTCTTCCCGGCACAACCAATAGATTAGGACAAAGCTGTAGGGCCTTTCCGGTAGGCATTGCAGAGCGAACACCAAACTTGCGGGCTTCATAATTACAGGTGCTCAAAACGCCGCGTTGCTTTTCATGCCCACCAACAGCTAACGGGCGATTTCGGTAAGCAGGGTTATCACGCATTTCTACAGCCGCGTAAAAACAATCCATATCGACATGGATTATTTTTCTGACTTTCTCTTGGTCCGAACTGCACATTTGGAAATAACTCAACCTTACAACTGTATCTATGAACAGTATAATCAATTATTCTCAGATTTAAAATGATCTGGAGTCCAGCTCAACAGGTTTCACTTCATTCGCCGCCCACTATTCTGATAGTATTGTTAGGAGTATTTAGTCTATAAGTAGGGATAGCTTTTGAGTGAAAAAATACTAGTGGTAGAGGATAGTCGCGCATTCAGAAACTATCTTTACCAACAATTTAAGAACGATGGCTATGAAGTTGCGTTGGCGGAATCTGTAGAAGAAGCCAAAGCGATCTTAGAGCAAGAAACGGATTTCTTGTGTGCAGTCCTCGACTACTGTTTACCTGACGGCCAAGACGGCGAGATCATTGATCTCGTCTTAGGCTACCAACAGAAAATCATTGTTCTGACCGGGATGTTCGACAATCAACTGCGAGAGCAAGTCCTAGCCAAAGGCGTTATCGATTACATACTTAAAGACAGTATGTCGTCAGTAAGCTACCTACTCCCTCTAGTTCAAAGAATTTCGAATAATCGCCACCACAAAGCACTGGTTGTCGATGATTCAGCGGTCGTTCGCCGTTACATAGTTCAACTTCTAGAACACCAATATATCCAAACAATCCAAGCCGAAGATGGCGAACAAGCATTAAAGCTTCTTCATAACGACCCTGATATTACATTCGTTGTTACAGACCATGATATGCCGAAGAAAGACGGTATAGCGATGATCCGTGAGATTCGACGCGATCACGACAGAAACCAGTTGGCCATTCTAGGATTATCCGGGAGTGATGATCGCACTATGACAGCGCGATTCCTTAAAGCGGGTGCCAACGATTTCCTTTACAAACCTTTTAACCAAGAAGAGTTTTTCTGCCGTATCCATCAGCTGCTTGATATGAAAGAAGCGGCTAATGAGCTATTTCGACATGCCAACGAGGATGCTCTTACTGGCTTATGGAATCGTCGCTACCTGTTCAATCATCCTTGTAAAGGCTGCGATCAACGAAACATCGCGATGATGGACATCGACTTCTTTAAGAAAGTGAATGATACCTTTGGACACGATGGTGGTGATGCCGTGCTGATCGATGTAGGGAAAATAATCAAAGATCATTTCAAAGACGATGTCGCTGTGCGCTTTGGTGGCGAAGAGTTTTGTATTCAGTCGTGCGGCGCATTTGAAAGCTTTGTTGACAACTTAGAGTCCATGAGAGAAGCCATTGAAAGCCATGTTGTTGAGCATGACTCTCAAAGAATCAAGGTCAGTATCAGTATCGGCGTAACCGATTTAGACGCGAAGCTAGATGAGCAGATCAAAGCCGCTGATGAGCTTCTTTATACGGCAAAAGAGCAAGGTAGAAACCAACTAGTGTTTGCGCGTAACAGCATGCAAATCGAACAATAGTCATTCGCCTCTGTTTCCATTTTTGGTATACCAAGATTAATTGCTAGACCTCAAAACTAAAAAAGCTCAAGACGATAATCTTGAGCTTTTCAATTTGAGGGCATAGATAACTCTATCCCCTATGACTGTCACCAATTAAGCGATACGGTCTTTACTCCAAGCCGCTTCTTTTTGTTGACGCTCAGCCAGCTTCTCTTCACGGTAAGCTTCACGTGCTTCACGCTTCTTACGCGCGTCACAAGGTTCAGGGCAGTTACATACTTTATCAATACCAACAGCACCCAAACCGCCACAGCTACCTTTCACAACTTTCTTTTGGATAATGTAGCCAATTGACATCGCTGCGATTACTGCAAGAAAAACACCAAATGTAATCAGAAATGTATTCATAATTATCTCGCTTACCTTATTTACCTAAGTATGGCTTAAATGCTTCAGAAGCAATTTCTTTAAAGCCATCTGCTGTTTTTACCACCATGAACACTGGGATGTTATGTTGGTTTGCGACTTCCATTCCTTTTTCCTCACCTAAGACCATAAGGCCCGTAGATAAGCCGTCTGCAGTCATTGAAGACGGGTTTAAAACAGTCACAGAAACCACTTTATGGTGAAGAGGCTTTCCTGTTTCAGGGTTGATGATGTGTGAGTAACGAACACCATCACGTTCAAAATAGTTACGGTAATCACCAGAGGTTGCGATAGCCATATCACCCGGCTCGATGATCTCTTGGATATTACGCTCATCAACGCTTGGTTTCTCAATCGCGATACGCCAGCCCACGTTCTCACGGTTTAAACCTTTCAGACGAATTTCGCCACCGACTTCAACCATGTAGTTGTGAATACCGATAGAATCAAGGTAGTCAGCGACGACGTCAACACCCCAACCTTTTGCAATCGTGGATAGATCGACATACAGGTTAGGTAGGTCTTTCTTCAACATGTTGCCTTCAACACTAAGATGATGGATACCAATCTTAGCCTTGCGAGCCGCCAGCTCTTCATCTGATGGCACAACTTCAGGACGAGCTTCAGGACCAAAACCCCATAAGTTAACTAACGGACCAACCGTTACATCCAGAGCTCCTTCAGTAAGACCGTTCAAACGAATCGCTTCTTTCACAACCGTCGCTGTTTGCTCAGATACTTCGAACGCATCCGCACCTTTATGCTGGTTGAAACGGCTTAATTCGGAATCTTCACGGTAAGTCGACATCTGGTCGTTTACTTCTTCAAGTAGACGATCGATCTCTGTATGAACTTCATTAGACTCAGGAAATTCATCACCATTGATGTATTTAATATTGTAACTCGTGCCCATCGTTGGGCCACTCAAATGCACTTGCTCTCTTGACTGCTCACAGCCCGCAAGAAAAATCAAAGAAGTTAATGCAACAAGCCAAATTCTCACTTGCTTACTCCTGTCTAATGTTGAGGATTTATATAAGGAAAAATAAGAGTAAAAAATAGGTATTTTGAATGCCTTACTCTTTCTTATATAAGCCAGTATGTTGTCAAAAGCTGTCTTAGAAAAACAAATGGCTGACTCGTAGGAGTCAGCCATAATATCAATCACTTAAGTGGATTAACCACCGAAGTCATCTAGTAGGATGTTTTCATCTTCTACACCAAGATCTTTCAGCATGCCGATAACAGCAGCGTTCATCATCGGTGGACCACACATGTAGTACTCACAATCTTCAGGAGCTTCGTGATCCTTCAGGTAGTTTTCGTACAGTACGTTGTGGATGAAACCAGTGTAACCGTCCCAGTTGTCCTCTGGTTGAGGATCAGACAGTGCACAGTGCCACACGAAGTTTTCGTTTGCAGCCGCTAGGCCATCGAAATCTTCAATGTAGAACATCTCACGCTTAGAACGCGCGCCATACCAGTAAGACATCTTACGAGTAGACTTAAGACGCTTAAGTTGGTCGAAGATATGAGAACGCATAGGCGCCATACCTGCACCACCACCGATGAATACCATTTCATTGTCTGTGTCTTTAGCAAAGAACTCACCAAATGGACCAGAAATAGTACATTTGTCGCCTTCTTTAAGAGACCAGATGTATGAAGACATAACACCAGGAGCTACGTCAGGGTTGTTTGGCGGCGGAGTTGCGATACGCACGTTAAGCTTGATGATGCCTTTCTCTTCTGGGTATGAAGCCATAGAGTAAGCACGGATCGAATGCTCTTTAACGATAGACTCGTAACGGAACAAGTTGAACTTATCCCAGTCACCACGGTATTCCTCAGGAATATCGTAATCTGCGTATTTCACGTGATGTGGTTCAGCTTCTATCTGAATGTAACCACCCGCGCGGAACGGAACTTCTTCACCTTCAGGGATCGCTAGAGCAAGTTCTTTGATGAAAGTAGCTTCGTTGTTATTCGAGATAACAGTACATTCCCACTTTTTAACACCAAAGATATCTTCATCTAGTTCAATCTCCATGTCAGTTTTCATAGCAACTTGACATGCAAGACGTTCGCCTTCGCGAGCTTCACCTTTTGTGATGTGATCAAGTTCAGTTGGAAGGATGTCGCCACCACCAGACTTAACTTTCACACGACACTGACCACAAGAGCCACCGCCACCACAAGCAGAAGATACGAAGATACCAGCGCCAGCTAGGGCACCAAGTAGCTTGCTACCAGGTTGAGTAACGATCGCCTTTTCAGGGTCGCCGTTTACAGCAATAGTGATGTCACCTGATGGTACTAGCTTAGACTTAGCGAAAAGAATCACTAGTACTAGAGCCAATACAATAATGGTAAACATCGCTACGCCAAGAATAATGCTTTGCATTTGTTATTCCTTATTACTGGGTGCTTACCCTACAGTTGAACACCAGAGAAAGACATAAAGCCTAACGCCATCAGACCAACAGTAATGAACGTGATACCAAGGCCACGAAGACCTGGAGGTACGTCAGAGTACTTCATCTTCTCACGGATACCCGCAAGAGCAACGATAGCTAACATCCAACCCACACCAGAACCGAAGCCGTAAACAACAGATTCAGCAAAGTTGTAGTCACGAGTTACCATGAAAGATACACCACCAAAGATTGCACAGTTAACTGTGATCAGTGGAAGGAAGATACCTAGTGCGTTGTACAAAGGTGGGAAGAAACGGTCTAGAACCATCTCTAGGATTTGTACAAGTGCCGCGATAACACCGATGAATGCGATGAAGTTAAGGAAACTTAAATCGACACCTTCAACAAGCGCGTTTTCTTTCAGGATGTGTGTGTAAACAAGGTTGTTTACAGGAACAGCGATTGTAAGTACTACAACTACCGCAACACCAAGACCAAAAGAAGTTTTAACTTTCTTAGATACCGCTAGGAATGTACACATACCTAGGAAGAAAGAAAGCGCCATGTTTTCGATGAAAATCGATTTAACTAGCAGACTAATATAATGTTCCATGACTACCTTACCCCTTCGCTTCTACTTGTTCTGGTTTGAACACACGAATTGCCCAAATCAAGAAACCAATTAGGAAGAATGCAGAAGGTGCTAGAAGCATCAAGCCGTTTGGCTGATACCAACCACCGTTGCTCACTAGAGGTAGTACTTCCATACCAAATAGTTTGCCAGAGCCTAGAAGCTCACGGAAGAAACCAACAGTGATAAGAACGAAACCGTAACCAAGACCGTTACCAAGACCATCGATTAGAGATGGGATTGGCGCAGACTTCATTGCGAATGCTTCAGCACGACCCATTACAATACAGTTAGTAATGATTAGGCCTACGAATACAGATAGCTGCTTAGAGATATCGTATAGGTATGCTTTAAGCACTTGGTCTACCACGATTACTAGTGATGCGATAATTGCCATCTGAACGATGATACGCACACTGTTAGGAATGTGGTTACGGATCAAAGAAACGAAGAAGTTAGACAGAGCAGTAACGAACATTACCGCGATAGTCATAACAAATGCTGTTTCTAGCTTAGTGGTTACCGCAAGAGCAGAACACACACCAAGAACCTGTAGCGCGATTGGGTTGTTGTCCAACACCGGCGCTAAGATGCTCTTTTTAATTTCTTTTGCACTAGACATTAGTTCAGACCTCCGTCACGAACTTTTGCTAGGAACGGACCAAAGCCCATATCACCTAACCAGAAGTCAAATGTATGTTGAACACCAACGCTAGTCAGTGTTGCACCAGAAAGGCCATCTACACCGTGCTCAGAACCTTGAGGAGCGCCACCTTTAACAACCTGAATAGCAGGTTTGTGGTTTTCGTCGAATAATTTCTTACCAACGAATTGAGCGCGCCAAGATGGGTTCTCAACTTCACCACCAAGTCCAGGAGTTTCACCTTGCTCGTAGTAAGTGATACCAGAAACTGTGTTGCCATCAGTTTCTACCGCAACGAATGCGTACATCATTGACCATAGACCGTTACCGTGAACAGGGATGATAACTTTAGAAGTTTCAGCGCCATCTTTCACAAGGTATACAGTACCCGTGTTAGCACGACGAAGGATCTTAGCGATGTCATCTTCAGCTGAAAGCTTGATTGACTGAGCTGGATCTTTTGCCGCTTTACGTTGGTCGTATGCAGCAGCATCGCCGTCAACGAAATCGCCAGTAGCGAAATCAACTAGACGAGGTTCAATGTTCTCTGCGTACAGTTCAGGGATATTACCCGCAAGTTCAATGCCCGCAACTTCAAGGATCTTAGTTTGCTGATCCAGAACTGCGTTAGCTTGTTGCTTAGGTTTAAGAACAACTGCAGCTGTTGAAACGATGATTGAGCACACTAAGCTCAATGCGATAACAACAAACAGCGTCTTTTTAATGCTATCGTTATTACTTGCCATAGCGCGCTAGTCTCCGCTTAATGTTCTTCTCGATTACAACGTGGTCAAACAGAGGAGCAAATAGGTTTGCGAATAGGATCGCAAGCATCATGCCTTCTGGGTATGCAGGGTTAACTACACGAATCATTACACACATTGCGCCGATTAGGATGCCGTACCACCACTTACCACCATTGGTAAATGACGCTGATACAGGGTCTGTTGCCATGAAGAACATACCAAATGCGAAGCCACCTAGAACTAGGTGCCAGTGCCAAGGCATGCTGAACATTGCGTTAGTGTCAGAACCGATCACATTAAACAATGTTGATACAGCAATCATACCGATCATAACACCAGCAATAATGCGCCATGAAGCAATGCCCATGTATACGATCATTGCAGCACCGATCATAAGTGCAAGCGTTGATACTTCACCGATAGAACCTGGAATGTTACCAATGAATGCGTCCATCCAAGTGATCGTCTCACCAGATACCGTGTTCATTAGCGCGCTACCACCGCCTTGAGCCCATTGGCTAAGCGCTGTTGCACCAGAGAAACCATCAGCTGCAGTCCAAACTACGTCACCAGAAATCTGAGCAGGGTATGCAAAGAATAGGAACGCACGGCCAGCAAGTGCAGGGTTTAGGAAGTTACGACCCGTACCACCAAAAATCTCTTTAGCAACAACAACACCGAAGGTAATACCTAGTGCAGCTTGCCATAGAGGAAGTGTTGGCGGAACAATAAGCGCGAACAAGATAGAAGTAACAAAGAAACCTTCGTTAACTTCGTGCTTACGCACCATACAGAACAGTACTTCCCAGAAACCACCAACGATAAAGACCGTCGCGTAGATAGGTAAGAAGTAAGTCGCACCCAAGAGCATCTTACTGCCCCAACCTGCATCGGCTCCTAAGGAGGCTCCAAGCATTTCGGTTAGCCAGTAGTGCCAGTTACCATCAATGATAGAAACTAGTTCTGCACCTGAATACATGTGGTTTAGTGCTGCAATAGCTTGACCACCTGCGTTGTACATACCCCAGAACATTGCTGGGAATACCGCAAGCCAAACCATGATCATGATACGTTTTAAGTCAACGCTATCACGGACATGCGAGCTTTTCTTTGTAACTGTACCTGGTGTGTAGAAAAGTGTTGCTGCAGCTTCGTAAAGCGCAAACCACGTTTCGTGTTTACCACCTGGTTCAAAATGATGCTCGATGTCTTCAATAAACTTTTTAAGGCCCATGAAAATTACCCTTCCTTCACAATTGTATCTAGGCATTCACGAAGTAACTGACCGTACTCGTACTTACCAGGACATACAAAGGTACACAGTGCTAAATCTTCTTCATCTAGCTCTAGCGCACCAAGTGCTTGTGCACTATCAACGTCGCCAGCACATAGATCGCGAAGCAGCAAAGTAGGCTCCATATCTAATGGCATTACTTTCTCGTAGTTACCAATTGGAACCATAGAGCGATCACTACCGTTTGTTGTCGTTGTCATGTTGAACAACTGACCTTTAAACACGTGACCAAGGAATGAACGAGTAACAGAGAACTTGTTCTTACCAGGCATAGCCCAGCCAAATAGCTCTTTATCACGACCTTCACGAAGAACCGAAACCTGTTGATGGTAACGGCCAAGGTAAGCATGTGGACCTGAAGCGTGAACACCAGATAATACTGAACCTGAGATCAGGCGAACTTCACCTGGCATCAACTCGCTGTCCGTCAACTCTTCAAGGCTAGCACCAATTTGAGTACGAACTAGGCGTGGGTTATTAACTACTGGACCAGCCAGAGAAACAACACGCTCAGAGTAAATCTCACCAGTAAGGAACAACTTACCGAATGCGATAACGTCTTGGTAGTTAATGCTCCACGCTACATTTTGTGCATTTACCGGGTATAGGTAATGCATATGCGTGCCTGCAAGACCTGCAGGGTGTGGGCCATCAAAAACATGTTCTTCAACGTTAGACTGAGCTGAACGAGGTAAGCTAGTACCTTTTTTACAAACGTACACTTTACCGTTAGTCAGAGTTGAAAGAAGATCTAAACCAGCAACGAAAGCATCAGACTGCTCGTTAATGATTAATTCTGGCTCAGCTGCTAGCGGATTAGTATCCATAGCAGTAACGAAAATAGCCTGAGTTTCAGAATCAACTGCTGGAACCTTGCTGAACGGACGAGTTCGCAAAGCGGTCCATGTGCCAGACTCAACTAACTGAGCTTTAACCGTTTCACGGTCAAGACTTGCTAGTTGGTTAGCTTCATAGCTATTGAACGTGATTTGCTCATTGCCTGCTACTTCAATCACTACTGATTGAAGAACACGCTTAGCACCACGGTTCACTTCAATAACTTTACCGCTTGCTGGAGAAGTAAATACAACACCTGGGTTCTTTTTATCTGCAAAAAGAACTTGGCCTTTCTTCACTTCATCACCAACGCGAGCATGCATCGTAGGACGCATACCAACGTACTCTTCGCCAAGCAAGGCGACTTTAGTGATGGACTTACCATCATTAATCACCTGGGATGGAGTTCCTGCGATAGGAAGATCCAAACCCTTCTTTATTGTAATCATACGCACTTGCACTACTTTATCGGGAAAAAGATTCTTTTAATTGCGTAAATTCAGGACGTTTTAAAATCGCCCTTAGACACGACATTACAGTGTCCGGTTTTGGTAAATTTGAGATACCAAAATCGCAACATTACATTAATAAATTCACCACAAAGATTATGTGAGATTTATCAGGTGCCGTATTCTAGCATTTTTTGACAACTTGATGCCATGACCAATAACTTGAATACGGCCTATATTTGGTGAGATTTGAAGCATATGGACTCTAAAATATGTATAAATTTGACGAGCCGCACAGATAAAATGGCTTTTGAATCGTGTTTTAAACAAGAGATTAATACTCTGTCACAAACTATTATTTTACGAGTTATGTTGAAACACTGTTAATAAAAACATTACTCATTGTAGGTATTTTTAGTCGTTCAAATTGCCATCAGTTTGAGTGATGTAACAACGAAAAACACATAGGTTTGGCGACAAAAAAGGCGGCATCACCACCTTTTGTCAATATGCTCGCTGTGTTACTTGCCACCACCCATACACATAGGGCTGTCTGGCACGTTATCGAGCTGCTTCATCCATTCATCTTTTGTATAAGTGTGAATGGACAGTGCGTGAATATTATTCGCTAGCTCTTCTGAAAGAGCTTTATTTACCGCTCGATGACGAGCAATAAGACGCAATCCTTCAAACACATCACTGACAACAATCACTTTAAAATGACTCTCAGAACCGGCCGGAACATTGTGCATATAGCTCTCATTAACCACGTTTAAATGACTTGGTGAAAACTCATTGTGCAATTTTGTTTCGATAACTTCTTGGATCATTGTGATTCCTTAATAACGTATTGGCATTATCCGTGGGATGAGTATAAACCCTAAGCGGTCGACTGTCTGAGTATTTGATAGCGAATGGCGTAGGTTTGGTTGAGTTTTTTCTATCTTGTTCAGCCTGCATTTGAGACAATATCTTTGTTATTTCTTACATAAGTATCTCAAGCAATGAAAACCGAACTTACCCTTCACGATAGAACTTTAACCTTACATCGTTTCCCGAAACGTTCAAATGAAACCCTTCAAGCTTGGGATGCGGGCGACGAATACCTGATCAGTCATGTTGAAGAGATGAACCTCGAACCTGGCAAACACATCCTGATCATGAACGACAGCTTCGGTGCCCTATCCGCTTGGTTCTCGAAAGATCATGATGTCACCATGATGAGCGACTCATTTATCTCTCATCGCGGTGCCCTGAAAAACTTGCAGCGCAATCAAAGTAACCGAGTGAACTTCTTGAACACGATGGATGATATCCCACACGGTATCGACCTTGTGATCATGCAGCTGCCAAAAACAAATCGTCACCTAATCTGGCAACTGAGCCAGCTACGCCAAGCATTGCCTGAAGGCTGCCAAGTGATCGGCGTCAACAAGGTAAAAGAGATTCACACCTCTACGCTTAACCTGTTCGAAAAATACCTAGGCGAAACCAAAACATCACTAGCGAAGAAAAAACACCGCTTAGTCTTCTCATCTCCAAACTGCCAGCCAATTCAAACGGTAGAGCCTTTTGTTGAATGGGATGTAGACGGTGAAGATATCCGCCTGAAAAATTTACCAAATGTTTACTCAGGGGAAGCACTCGATCAAGGCGCTCGCTATATGCTAGAGCACATCCCTCAAGATCCTGAGCTACGTCATATCATCGATCTTGGTTGTGGCAACGGTGTATTGAGTGTAAAAGCAGGGCAATTGAACCCACAAGCTCGTATTACCTGTGTGGATGAAAGCTTTATGGCGGTGGAATCGGCGCGCCAAAACGTCAAAGATAACCTTGGTGAAGAAGGCAACTTCCAGTTCATCGCCAACAACTGTTTAGATGGCTTCAAGAAAAACAGCACCTACTTAGTGATGTGTAATCCTCCATTCCATCAGCAACAAGCGATTACGGATCACATTGCGTGGCAAATGTTCTGTGATGCAAAGCATGTTCTAAGCAATGGAGGCAAATTAATTGTTATTGGCAACCGACACCTCGGATACGATGTCAAACTAGCAAGACTATTTGGTGAAGCTAACGTTGAAACGCTTGAACTAAACCAAAAATTTGAGATATTACAAGCAACAAGAGAGCCTGCGAATTTTAATAAATAAGCAGAAACGACTTCACAAGAATTTAAGATACCGAGCTTCTGGTGTGAATTTAGAAAGGATAAAGGAATGAAAAAACTGATTTTGGCTGCTTCTATTATGGCTTTGACAGCATGTTCAGCCCCTCAGCAAGAACAAATCAATGTAATGCCAGAAGCTTCACTAAGCTCAAGCAACCTTGTACAAGGCAAAACATACACACTAACCAGTAAAGATGTTCGTGCCGCTCAATATGTTGCATTGGTTGATAGTGGCCGTTCAAACATTCAACCAATTCATGCTAAGCAAAACATGCGTATTTCTCTAGAAAACGCTATTGCTCAGCAGTTAGAGTCTCAAGGTTTTCGTGCGAGCGTAAACAGTGAAAACTCAATTGTTTTAGAGATTCAAGAAGCACTAGTTACCGTAGAGCACACCATTATGGAAAACAAAATGGACGGTAAAGTAACGCTTGAAGTTACCGCTGAAACGCCTGAAGGCAAACTAGTTAAAACATTCAACGGCACTGCAACACGCACTGGTGCATTGAGTGCATCTAACGACGACATCTCTATGGTTCTTAATGACGTGATCAACTTGGTTCTTACTGAGATCGCTAACGACCAAGAGCTACAAACTTACATGAAGGAACGTTTCTAATGGGTCGTATTTTATCTTCTATCGCATTAATGCTAGTGAGCGTAAGCGTTTGGGCTGGTCCTAAAGTAAACGTGGAAACAACATTAGGTGACTTCACTATTGAGCTTAACCAAGAACAAGCACCGGTTAGCGCGGAGAACTTCCTAAAATACGTGGCAGACGGCAGCTACGAAGGCACTATCTTCCACCGTGTTATTCCTGGCTTTATGGCGCAAGGTGGCGGCTTCGATCAAGAGATGAATCAACAAGTAACTTACGCTCCTATCAAGAATGAAGGCAGCAATGGCTTGAAGAACGATACAGCAACAATCGCGATGGCTCGTACTAATGCGCCAGATTCTGCAACTCGTCAGTTCTTCATTAACTTCTCTGATAATGACTTCTTGAACGCAAAAGGTAGCAACCCAGGCTACGCTGTATTCGGCAAAGTAACTGAAGGTTTTGATGTTGTTCAAAAGATGGCAACGATTCCAACCAAGCGAATGGGCCGCATGTCAGACATACCAGTTGACCCAATCGTCATCACTAAAGTGACCCTTCTTAAGTAATCCAATCTAACGCCCTTATTTCTTAAGGGCGTTTTTCTACACAAGGACGCCCTATGTCATCAGGCACTCCCTCTCTTTCTTGGATGCAGACTTTCCGCAGCTACCTAGATAAACGCCTACTTTGGGTGTTTATGCTCGGCTGTTCGAGTGGCTTCCCATGGGTTCTTATTGGATCCAATATGTCTGGTTGGCTAAAAGATGCAGGTTTAACGCGTGCTGCCATCGGCTACTTTGGCAGTGTGTTTGCCGTGTATGCGATTAACTTTCTATGGGCACCATTGGTAGACCGAGTAAAACTGCCGGTGCTTCACGCAATACTCGGCCAGCGACGCAGTTGGATCTTTTTCTGCCAATCCATTGTTTTAATCGGTACCTTATTCATCGCAGGCGTCAATCCCGCAGAGAACTTGGCGTTTACTTCAATGTTGGCGCTCGCTATTGCCATTGCCTCAGCCACGCAAGACATCGCGATTGATGCATTTCGTATTGATACCTTCCCAAAATCCGAAGCATCAAAACTGCCGCAAGCTTCTGCAATGGCCGTAATTGGTTGGTGGACGGGGTATTCTCTACCAGGCTACCTTGCCTTTATTAACGCAGACTCAATCGGTTGGAATGGCGTGTATTACGGAATGGCAGGCGTCGTTATCGTACTAATGCTGTTTACTCTTTTTGTCGGAGAGCCAAATACACAACGCGAAGCCCTGCAAGAACAGGCTCAGCAACGCCACAATAAGGTTGTCGGTTCGAAAGTCGTGGCTTGGTTCAGTGTTACCGTGTTAGAACCGTTTTATGACTTCTTCAAACGAAACGGAGTTCAAGTTGCCATCACCCTACTGCTGTTCGTATTCCTGTTTAAGATAGGTGAGGCCTTCTTAGGCAGAATGTCGATTCCCTTCTATAAAGAGATCGGCTTTAGCAATGAACAAATCGGCCACTACTCCAAATTAATTGGTTGGGGTGCAACCATATTCTTCACCTTGCTTGGCAGTGTCTTCAATGTGAAATTTGGTATTGTACGTGGGCTAATGATTGGCGGCGTAGCCATGGCAGCCAGCAACCTAATGTTTGCATGGATTGCTCAAGTAGGACCCAATGAAAACTTATTCTTGGCAACGATTATTGTCGATAATTTCACGACTGCCTTTTCGACCGTCGCATTTGTCTCTTTCTTAACGCTATTAACTGGGCAAGCTTTCTCGGCAACGCAATACGCCTTGCTAGCATCATTGGGAAATTTCGGTCGTACAACTCTGGCTTCATTTAGCGGTGAGCTGGTCGACTTCCTCAATGATTGGTCAACCTTCTTTATACTAACGTCATTAATGGTGATTCCAAGTTTGATCATGCTCTACTCGTTACGCCACTTTTTCACAGATTTACTGGAAAAAGCAAAAACCAACCAAGAGTAGTTGAACAAAAAAGCAAAAGAAAAGAAGGTAGCATCACGCTACCCTCTTTTTCTTTGTCACTAGTAACCTGTAAGAACTAGTCTGTTGTATCACTGACAATAAGGTTGAAGCCTGTGCCAGCCGAGTCATCGATCGCCACCACTTGATACACTACACCATCAGCTAAGGTTGCGGGCGCAGAGTCGATAGCCACAACCGACGGCTGACCCGCTACAGTAATCGTCACAAAATAAGATCCCGCTGCAACATAAATACCATTCGCGTAATCTTTGAACTTCACATCACTTAGTGCCGGAGTGCTACCAGAGATTCCCACGTTCTCAGTCAAGTAGATATCAACAGATGCTGCGACTGGGTTTGCCGCCGCATGAGTAATATTTAACACCGCACTGGTTGCAACTGGGCGTCGACTTTCAGGAACAACGAGTGCTTCCAAATTGAGTGGACTTACCGTACCCACGGCATAAATGCTGTAATCCATTCCGGCAAATACAGCCACCCCGTCAGCATCAATCAACGCATTGGTCGTTGTGCCATCGGCAAAGATGTCAATATCATAAGCCCCTGCTGCTAAATCTAAGAATCCACGGATCTCTTTAAACATTAAATCAGCAAGTGGAGCAAATGCAGAACCGTTGACAAATGGGTCGACATCCGGCGCACCATCAACCAAATGCCCCACTCTCACTTCTGCCTTTTCTGCCATATCGTAGATTAAAGATGAACCCTGACCATCCATCACCATCAACTTCACCGGAGATGCACTGTTTGAATCAGCTCTTGGCACCGCCGCAATCGTTAGCTCGCTACCGCCAGAAAGAGTGATTTCTCCAGAGTCAAAAGCAATAGCACTACCGCTCACGGTTTCTAATCTCACTCGGTATTGCCCTGCTGGAATATTGAGTACGTCAGTAAAGTCTTTATAACCGAGAGTGCCAAGCGGAGCGCCCAATGGATCATTCGGTGCCGTTACGTATAAGTTCACATCCCCAACCCCTGTTGCCGCGTGAACAACTTGCACATCTAAGCTTGAACTGGTTGCCGTTCCCTCAGCAGGCCTTGTAACAACTAAAGCCTCAACCGGGTTATTCGAACCATCAGCATCGCCGACCACCATTACGGTGTAATCTAGATCACCGCTCAAATCGAATTGGCTTGGCGGAATCACAGTCGCTACTGCGTCACCTGGGAGGCGGACATCGACTTGCAGGGTTGTCTGTCCTTGATCTACTGAGGCATATCCGGATGCTTGAGCATAATCGACACCGCTCCAACGAGCCTGACTATTGACTAACACATTAGCCAACGGAGCATCTGGCGATGCATGTACAGCTTGCAGTTGAGTTGTTGGTTCGTCGTCATCATCACACCCCACAATGAACAGGGCTGACATCGCTACCGCGAGTATTGGTGAATATTTCATCGGTCTTCTCTCCAAAAAAGTTAGACCAGTTCGTCACACAAATGATTAGTCCAATAACTAATCTTTAAAAAGTATTTCAAAATCTAGTGCAGTGAACTGTCTTTAATTCTCCGTGATTCAGAAAGTAGCTAGGTTCAAATCCCTAGGCAGTCATCACATGAGTTGTCCATCAATTGATTCCAACTCCATTACGCTGTTGGTCAAAAATAGATCAAAGACAAGATTAAGAGGTGGTTTGAATGACTAATTTTTTAAGAGAAAACGCTTAGAAAGGAATACTGTTGATTTTGATATGCATGTCACTGTAATTAGTAGAATCGTTTGCTTAGCGCAGTATTTCACCTATTTATCCACAAAATAATCGAATTTCACAAAATCAATAGAATTAGAGGTGCATCAAGATGCATTACTACCTTAAAGTTCCATCATTTAGATCATTAGTGTGATCTACCTCACCTTAATAATTGTAGTTTTCACTCTGTCTCACTTTTATTTGAGAACAAAATCGCTATTATGCTCGGCATTCGGACATCATAAACACGCACGGATTAGCGGGTTACTTATTTCAAACATAGAGAGTTCCATTATGCGTAAATCACTTTTAACTCTTGGCCTACTTGCAGCAGTATCTGCTCCAGTAATGGCAGCTGATTATTCTGACGGCGACATCCATAAGAACGATTACAAATGGATGCAGTTCAACCTTATGGGTGCATTCAATGAGAAAGGCGTTACTGAGTCTACTCATGATTACCTAGAGATGGAATTTGGTGGTCGCTCTGGAATCTTTGATCTTTACGGTTACGTTGACGTATTCAACCTAACTTCTGATCCAGGTAGTGATAAAAATGGCCAAGAAAAAATCTTCATGAAGTTTGCTCCTCGTATGTCTCTTGACGGGCTAACAGGTAAAGATCTTTCTTTCGGTCCAGTTCAAGAGCTTTACGTATCTACGCTTATGGAATGGGGTGGTAACTCTGGCGTTAACACTCAAAAAGTTGGTCTTGGTTCTGATGTAATGGTTCCATGGTTTGGCAAAATGGGTCTAAACCTTTACGGTACATACGACTCAAACAACAAAGACTGGAACGGTTTCCAAATCTCGACTAACTGGTTCAAGCCATTCTACTTCTTCGAGAACGGTTCATTCATCTCTTACCAAGGTTACATCGATTACCAATTCGGTATGCAAGATGAGTACTCTCAAGTAAGCAACGGCGGCGCGATGTTTAACGGTCTTTACTGGCACTCAGATCGCTTTGCAGTTGGTTACGGCTTGAAACTATACAGCGATGTATACGGCTTTAAAGATGGCGCAAACCTTCCATGGGATGCATCTACACAAGCTGAATCTTCTGGCGTAGGTCACTACGTAGCAGTAACTTACAAGTTCTAATCGAACTTCTAAGAAAGTTTCCAAAATGGCACCCTCGGGTGCCATTTTTTATTGCTTTCATTTAATGCCTCGCTATCCTTGCAACATCACTTTCTTATCTCGGTATTGCTGTGAACATCACGATTGTTGGGCCAGGGGCCATCGGCTCTTTATGGGCAATAAAACTACTTCAAGCTGGTCATAATGTGTCTTTGTGGAGTCGTTCCACTGATAACTCAATTGACTTATCACTTGATGGACAAGCTTCCCTTTCCTTCAGTAACAACAATATCGAAAAGCTATCAGCGAGTGACTTGGTTATTTTCACGGTCAAAGCTTGGCAAGTAGCAGAAGCCACGACTCCGTTACTTCAACATCTCGATCCCGACACCATTCTTATGTTCATGCATAACGGAATGGGCGCGGTTGATGAGATAGCCACTCAAATTGATGCTTACCCAATAATATTGGCGACGACTACTCAAGCTGCATTCAAACCCGACCGCAACAATGTGTCTCATACTGGATTGGGCCAAACTCAATTGGGTGCTTTCAACCAAACTGGCCAACAGTGTACGTTTTTAGTTGATGTCTTAGATGATGCTCTCCCTGCTGTGCGTTGGAACCCACAAATAGAAACCGCGCTTTGGACTAAACTCGCCATCAATTGTGCTATCAATCCACTGACTGGGTTGGAACAAATCAAGAATGGCGAACTTGCAGACCAAAAGTTTGGGGATACTTTAAGCTCTATCGTTGAAGAGCTCACAAAAGTTATGCAAGCCGAAGAGATCGCTTGTTCATTCGACGAATTAGAAGCCAGCGTCAAACAGGTAATCCAAGCCACAGCGCAGAACAACTCATCCATGAAGCAGGATATGTTTTACCAACGCAAGACAGAGATCGACTTCATCACTGGGCACCTAATAAAAACAGCGCTTAAGCATCAGATAAAAGTTCCCGTTAACCAAAAGCTGTTCGATCAGGTCAAAGAGCAAGAAAATAGCTGGAATCATCAAGATTAGTCAGCAACGGTTAACAAGTCGCGATAAAATAACAATACCGCTAAGCACAACGCTAGCACCAATTTCCAAGATTTTAGGTAAGAATAGATGTTTGATATCAATCACATCCGAGAGCAGTTTCCTGCGCTATCACAAACCATCAATCAACAACCATTGATTTACTTAGACAGCGCGGCAACAACACAAAAACCTCAGGTAGTTATTGATGCCATTAGCCAATATTACTCCAAACAAAATGCTAATGTTCACCGTGGCAGTCATAGCTTAACAGCGAACGCGACCAGTCAATTTGAATCGGCTAGAGATAAGGTCGCTCAGTTTATCGGTGCAAGCTCTTCAAAAGAGATCATCTGGACTCGCGGTGCAACCGAAGCGCTCAACCTAATTGCTCAAACGTATGCAAGAAGTACCCTTCAGCCTGGCGATGAGATCTTAGTGAGTGAAATGGAGCATCACGCTAACATAGTTCCTTGGCAAATTGTTGCAGAACAAACCGGCGCTAAAGTCGTTAAAGTACCGATGACATCGGATTGCGAATTTGACCTAGTCGCGTTTGATACGCTTTTAAATGAACGAACCAAGATTGTTGCATTAGCTCAGATAACCAACGTCACGGGCTCACGTCAGCCGATTGAGCAAGTGATCGAAAAAGCCCACCAGATGAATGCGATTGTGGTGGTGGATGGTGCACAAGGTATCGTTCATGAACCCGTAGATGTTTCATCTTTAGGTGCGGATTTCTACGTATTCTCTGGACACAAGCTCTATGCCCCTGCGGGCATCGGTGTGCTTTACGGCAAGCTTGAATTGTTAGAAGCGATGCCACCTTGGCATGGTGGTGGCAAAATGGTCGAGCGCGTCTCTTTCTCTGGCACTACTTTTTCAGAACTGCCTGGCAAATTCGAAGCGGGCACGCCAAATGTGGCAGGAGCCATAGCACTAAGCACCGCAATAGAATGGTTAAGTGGTTTTGTACAACAAGATGTCGAAAATCATATCCACCAACTACAACACGAGACTTATCTTGCTCTCAGTAAACTGGATGACATTCAGATTTTAGGGTATCAACCTAACGCAAGTGTGATTACTTTTGTGATGGATGGTGTTCACCATCAAGATATAGCGACTCTACTGGATCAGCAAGGTATCGCAGTACGTGCAGGACATCATTGTGCTCACCCATTAATGGATGCACTTAATGTGAAAGGAACGGTTCGAATTTCATTTGGTATTTACAACAACATGGATGATGTTGAAAAGCTCGTAGCGGCGATAGAAAAAGCCGTTGATATGCTTTAGGGAGTAGCGAAATTACTTAGGGTTGGCGTTTAACGTCAACCCTTTTTGCTTCTGTGTATCAAGGAGATATTAAGCACTTAGCTCTTGGATTTGAGCAACAATCGCTTTTAATCCATTACCGCGAGATGGGCTAAGGTGGGTAATTAGACCGATTTGTTCAAAGTAACCATCAATATCGAACGCTTGAACCTGCTCTGATGTTTTTCCATCATACGCAGCCATCACCAAAGCAATCAGACCGCGAACGATACGCGCATCAGAATCAGCACAAAAGTGCCAAACACCATCGATATTCTGAGAAACCAACCACACTTGGCTTTCACAGCCAGAGACAATCACCTGCTCACTTTTCAGTTCATCAGGCATCGTTGGCAGTTTCTTACCCCATTGAATCACTTGGCGATAACGGTCTTCCCAGCCGCTGAATGTCTGCATCTTCGCGACGATATCATCACTGGTAATTTCAGTGCCGAATGGAGAGCTTGGGAATGTGGTCATTTTAATATCCAGTCGATTGTTAATTGAGTAAAAGACGTTACTTAGCGTGCTTTTGAATCAGCTTTTCAACGATACGCGAAACAGCTACAAAACCAAACGTCGCCGTTACAACCGTTGCCGCACCAAAACCCGTCGCACAATCCATACGTTTTGGACCTTCTGCTGTCGCTTTCGCAGCACATACACTGCCGTCAGCTTGAGGGTATTTCAGCTGTTCAGTTGAGAACACACAATCGATACCAAACTTACGTGCTGAATTCTTAGGGAAATTATGATGACGACGAAGGGTATCTTTTAGCTTCTTCGCGAGCGGATCTTGAATCGTCTTCGTCAGATCAGCCACTTTGATTTGAGTCGGATCGATTTGACCACCCGCACCACCAGTGGTGATCACCTTAATTTTGTTGCTACGACAATATGCCAACAGTGAAGCCTTAGCTTTCATACTGTCAATCGCATCTAATACAAAGTCGAACTCTTTCGACAGGTATTCAGCCTGATTGTCTGGGCCGATGAAGTCGTCAATCAGGTTAACTTTACACTCAGGGTTAATCAGCTTAACGCGCTCTGCCATCACTTCGATTTTGCTTTTACCAACGGTACCCGACATTGCGTGGATCTGACGGTTGATGTTGGTCACACACACATCATCCATATCGATCAAAGTCAGCTCACCTAAACCAGTACGAGCAAGCGCTTCAACAGCCCATGAACCTACACCGCCAATACCGATCACGCACACGTGTGCAGCTCTAAGTATGTCGACTTCACTATTGCCATATAGGCGACGAGTGCCACCAAATCGTTGGTCATAGTTTTCTGAAGCTGGAGTGGTCAATTCACGCATTGTTGCCGCCAATTTATTTCTGAGAAAAAGAAAAGAGTGCGTTTTATACGCACTCTTGAATAAAAAGTCTAGGGGATTAGCGATTCGCTTTCAATGCCCTTTTTTATTGTAGCTTACTCAACCTTTTCAGGAGGCAAAGCCCAAGGCGCTTCAGTTGCGCTGCCATCTAAACCGAGCTTCCACACACGACCAAAATGCTTGTAATGGCCCGCTTCTGTACCCGCTCGAGGGCCCATGCCGTGGTAAAGGTCCAAATGGTTTTGCTTAACCGCGCCGCCCGTATCCAAAACCAATAGCAGTCTTAGTTGATGAGCGCCGCTCCAAGTACCATCAGCATTCAGTAGTGGAACCTCAGCAAGAATCGGTGTTCCCATAGGTAAGATAGAGCGATCGCCCGCTACCGCCGCCATCGGTAATAGAGGAATGCCCGCGCTGCCCATTACCGATAGGTCGTCTCTCGCTTCAAAGAAAACGAAAGAAGGGTTTTGCTCAAGCAGCTCTTTGACCACTTCAGGATCGTTTGCCAATACCCACTCTTTGATTGCTTTTAGCGACATTTTTTCGCGTGGAACTAAGCCTCGTTCAATCAGAACACGGCCAATGCTCACATAAGCTTTATTGTTCTTACCCGCGTAGGCGAAATACTGCAGCGTGTCATCATCACCGAAGTGTACAAATCCACTGCCCTGTACTTCCATCATAAATGGGTCGATACGGTTTGCTGAGTAACCTAACTCAAGGCCCTGACCTTCTAGTGCGCCGTTGTAAATCTCTTGGCGTGTTGGACACTCTTTACCACACTCAGGAAGCCCGTAAACAGGGTAACGATATTCTTCATTCGCTTCGTGGCGCAGCTCCATCACAGGAGAAAAGTAGCCCGTGAACAAAACATTGCCTTGTTTATCACCACCACCTAGTTGAGCGGTTTGAACGCCAAAATTCGCTAGCTCGCTTGGATCTCCACTCAACATCGCCCACTCATTGAGTTGTTGATAAAGCGGCTCATAGATTTTAGCCATCGAAGGGGATTTAGAAACCACCATCTCAGCTTGTTCTGCAAATGCGGTGTAGTCTCTTGGTTTATTGGATTCAACCTGATCGACCTTATTCAAGGTGCGAGGAAATTCGTCATCAAGGTGTTGCTGAGCAAGATCAGTGGGTTGAGCACAGCCAAATAACAAAGAGGCAGCGACAAGGGGAAGCCATTTTTTAATCACAAGAGTCATCCTAAAAATTCTATGCATCGAGGATGACAAAAACAGTCAGATAACACAATCTTAGATTGTAAGAGTTTACAAGAAGATAACCTATCGGACGGAGTTATCGATATGGCCCTTAAGGCGGAAGATGGGATTGTAGTGACTGTCAGAATCGAGCACCATTTCTGTATTGTCAGAATTGGTCATGCGGAAGCGATAGGTTTTATCACCCGCCTTGTATTCAAAGTAGTTTCCATCAAAGTCAAAGCTCGTCGAAACAACAGACCCACGAACTGACACACCATTAGCATTCAGAACAAACTCATCGGTCGCATAATGTGCAACATCTTGCTCTATCCAAGTGCCGTATATCAGATTGTCGGGCGTCGCCGCATTTTGCACTCGGGAAAGCACATCGCCGAACAAAGAAACCACCGCAAACGAACCCACTAAGGCTAGAACCATTAAACAACGTTCAATGATCTTACGCTTCAACTTAGATTGATTGCGCTGATCAGCTTCGCTATAGAGACCTTTGGTTATCTCATCGATTTTGTTCTTTGTTGCTGGAGCTTGTTGCATTCGGTGACTACTCATAAGGATGCTATGCGCATTCTACACTGAGACAGTTTATATATTGAAGCCTAGATAAGAATAGTTTGCGCTTTATTCCAAAAAGGTGTTGTTTACATTTGAATTTAAATGCTAAATTATCGAATAAATAAACAAAATGGACTTGTTCTGTGAAATTAAGAAGTACAGCGCTAGTAAAAGGTTTCAGACAATCAACCCCTTACGTAAATGCTCACCGTGGCAAAACCATGGTCATTATGCTGGGAGGCGAAGCCGTTGCCGACAGGAACTTTGGTAACATTATTAGTGATATAGCCTTGCTCCACAGCCTTGGAGTAAAGATTGTTCTCGTTCACGGGGCAAGACCGCAGATCAACCAATTGCTCGCCAAGCAAGATTGCCATACGCCTTATCACAAGAATATTAGGGTCACTGATGAATATTCTTTGGGCGTCGCTATGCAGGCTGCTGGACAGCTTCAACTTGCCATCACCGCACGCCTCTCAATGAGCTTAAACAACACACCGATGGCAGGCACTCAACTCAATGTTATGAGTGGTAACTTCATTACGGCTCAACCGCTTGGCGTGGATGACGGTACGGATTATTGCCACAGCGGGCGTATTCGTCGAATCGATATCGAAGGGATCAATCGCACGCTTGACCAAGGTTCAATTGTACTGCTTGGCCCTATTGCCAGCTCCGTGACAGGCGAAAGCTTTAACCTACTTTCTGAAGAGGTCGCTACCCAAGTTGCTATTCGTCTAAAGGCCGACAAGCTGATTGGCTTCTGCTCCGAACAAGGGGTAACAGATGAACGCGGTAACGTGCTCGCCGAACTCTTCCCTAAAGATGCCAAGCAAATTCTAGAACGATTAACGGAATCTCAAAATCCTGCCGAAGACATGAGCACAGGAACACTGCGCTTCTTGAAAGGAGCGATCTCCGCTTGTCGAGCTGGTGTGCCTCGTTGTCATCTAATCAGCTACAAGGTAGATGGCGCATTAATCCAAGAGTTGTTCTCTTTTGACGGTATTGGAACCCAAGTGGTCATGGCTAGTGCCGAGCAAGTAAGACAAGCTCAGATTGACGATATTGGTGGCATATTTGACCTTATTCGTCCTTTGGAAGAACAAGGCATTCTCGTTCGTCGCTCAAGAGAACAATTGGAACAAGAGATTCACCGCTTTACGATTATCGAAAAAGACGGACTGATTATTGGTTGCGCTGCACTATATGCGTATCCGGAAGATCACATGGCAGAGATGGCGTGTGTGGCGATTCACCCTGACTATCGCGATGGAAACCGTGGGCAATTGTTGCTGGATTACATGCGTCACCAATCAAAATCTCGTGATATCGACCAGATTTTTGTCCTTACTACGCACAGCCTTCACTGGTTCCGTGAACAGGGTTTTTACGAGATAGCGGTTGATGAATTACCGATGGAAAAACAAGGGTTATACAACTATCAGAGAAACTCAAAGATCTTGGCGCTCAACGTATAAATAAAGTTTTGGAGCACAATCTCACTTCGACAGAAAAATAATTGCAAATGTAATCGTTTTCTATATGAGATTTATTAACTATGCACTTTCACTCACACGTATAATTGTATAGAATTTAGACGCTTTAATAATCTTAACAAATGTTTTTATTGGAATTGCCATCTCGATAGTCATGTCGAACTCATTGAGGTGGTCACTGCACGGATTGCTATACCCGTTGACGGCCAGCACGCTAACATTAGCTCTGCTCGTTAATATAAACAGCAAAAAGAGCAATATTGATATGAGAACCATTGTTTGTAACTCGCTGCAAAGTTTTTGGGATATGGCTGATAACCAATTCTTAGAAGGGCTAGACGTACACTGCGTGTTCCCTGTTAGCGAGAATCTAAAAGAGTTTATTTTGAATTGCCAAGCAAAGTACAAGATAAACCACATATCGTTTACTCGAGCGTTTTTAGGCTCTGATTCCTAATAACGCTCAAAGCAACCAAGGATGGTTGCTTTGTGTTTATCTAGCCCTAAGTTCAAAACCTTCTCTAGCCGTCCATAACGACTAATTCGTTAAGCGACTGCCTAAACCACTCACTCGCTCTGTTTTCACCTTAATCCCACGCTTCAACACATTTGTATCGCTGAACATCATCAGTCGTTTCTTCGCACGTGTAATACCTGTATAGATAAGCTCCCGCGTTAAAATAGGGCTGAAATCTGGCGGCAAGATCATTAAGGTCAGATCAAATTCACTACCCTGAGATTTGTGTATTGTCATTGCATAAGCCGTTTCATGATCGGGCACTCGGCTTGGTAGCACAGCTTTTACGCTGCCATCGGGCAACTCAAAATAGACCTTCAAACGAGGGGTTAAGTCAGGTTGACTAGAACCCGCCTCAAGCATACAGATACCAATATCACCATTGTACAAACCCAAGCCATGATCATTTCGCGTCACCATAACAGGACGTCCGTGATACCACAGCTCATCATTATGAGGGCTCACCAAACGCCTTGCGGCCAGTGCTCTTTCAATTCTGTGGTTGAGGCCTTTAACACCAAAATCCCCTTCACGAATGGAACACAACAGTCGGCATTGGCTGAACAAATCGAGTACCGATTTCGCTCTCGCTTCTTGAGTTTCTAACTCTTCCAACGACACATTCATTCTATTGAGGTACGCACCATACTCGTTAACCAAAGTACGCAGCATCAGGTTATAGCTGTCACTCGACAGAGGGTGGTTTTCGATATCGCCAAAACCTTTGGCAAACACTTGGTCTACTTGATTCGCAGAACCATTATTGATTGCTTTTGCCAGCTGACCGATACCGGAGCGCGCATCGAAACGATAACTCTTCTGCAGCATACACAAGCTATCCGCAATCGCAGGCGGATTCACCGCTCCAGCTTTGTCTTGTCTTGGTTTAGCTATCGCATCAAAACCTGTCATCTCTGCAATCAAATTGCCTTGCGCTGTGCTGTACCCTGCAGAGTTGAATGAACAGATATCACCGAGCACAGCACCTGCCTCTACTGAAGCGAGTTGGTCTTTATCACCCAATAAGATGAGCCTTGCGTGCTCAGGAAGTGCATCCACCAGCTTATACATCATCGACAGATCAACCATTGAAGCTTCATCCACTACCAAGATATCAAGGTGGAGTGGATTGCGTCGGTTATGCCTAAACTCAGCACGGTTAGGAATCGCGCCGAGTAATCTGTGTAAGGTGCTCGATTCGGTCGGTATGTTGGCTTTCACTTCAGGCGCTAATGGCAGCTGTTCAATTGCTTTACCGATCGACTCGGTTAAACGCGCCGCCGCTTTACCCGTTGGTGCCACTAGCTTAATCGTTGGTGTTTTACCTTGGCTGAGAGATTGCTCGACCATCGCCGACAGTAATTTGGTTACCGTGGTTGTTTTACCAGTACCCGGCCCACCAGAAATCACCGCAAAACGACGACTCAGCGCCACCGCTGCCGCGACTTTTTGCCAGTTCAAACATGCCGATAACGGCACCAAGTCGTCCAACACATCTAAGTCCGTCACCTGCTTAGCTTGTACAATCGCTTGGTCGATTGATCCCCAATCTAAAGCCTGCTCATTCACAATATCAAGATGGTCACACACCAATTGTTGGCGTAATACCTGAGACGTCTGCTGATTTGCTTCAGCCCTGGCTAAGGCGTTAAACAGAAAATGATAGCTACGTGCAAAAAGCAGATTGAGCGTTTCAGTCAGCGCTTTTTTCTGCTCAGTATTGAACTCTACCGGCTTACTTAAACGGTTTAAGGTCTCAGCCAACACAACTTCGTAGTTCCAATAACGCTGTAAATAGACACGCTGCCCATCGAACATTAGAGGCTTAACACAATCGTTGGTCGTTCCCACTAAGTTTGATGATTGAAGCACAGCCACCCAATCAATACCCAACAGTTTTTGGTTCAATTGCAGTGCAGTTTCACCGTATAACCCAAGTAACTGAGCAAGATCTGCCGCTAGTTCAGGGCCTGTCGTATGCTGCTGTATAAGCTGAGTACAAATGTGTCCTTTGCCTAATTCATGGCTCACTACCCCCGCGAGAAAGCCGATCTCTTGAGGGTAGCTCGTGGCTTGCTGAGCAAGAAAACGGGCAAATTGATAATCCAACTGACGAATAGAACCCTTATCCGCAAGAAACTGGAGTACATCCATCAGTTGCTCAGGAATAAGTGAAACTGGCTTTGCTGTGTTCGCAGTATCTATGCCGGTATTAGTGGTCGTTGTTGTCATTATAAAAGCCCCATCTGTCCAGTTTCATCGTCATTCAATTGTGCCGAACGTCTGTCTATCACTTTACCGTCAATCAATTGATCCATTTCATCAAGTAAAGCCAGTGTTGGTTTCGCCGAGAAAATACCTTGCTGAGATTGGCCGTCCATTCCTCGTAAGAACAAGTAGTACACGCCACCAAAATGTTGTTCGTAGCTGTAATTGGCAACGCGGCTGCGTAAGAAACGGTGCAACGCCAATGCATAGATTTGATATTGCAAATCATAGCGATGGTCGGCCATCGCCGATTTCAATGCCTCGCCATGGTAGACAGCAACATCATCTCCTAAGTGATTCGATTTCCAGTCGAGTACATAGTATTTACCTTGGTGCTCAAACACCAAATCGATGAAGCCTTTCAACATACCTTGCACGGTTTGGAAACCTAGATCGCCCGCTTTGGCTGACAATGGATCGTGATATTGAATGGTTTGATTCAGTTCAGATGCAGCCAATACTTCGATCGGCAGTAAGAATTCCATCTCAACTAAACGTTGCGTCGAGTCTTTCTCGCTTAGCTTTAAGTTCTTGCCGTCTAATGCGGTGTTCAGCACTGTATCGACCAGTTGCTGAAGCACAGGTAGCCACTCTAATTCATATTGCTCTGATTCTAATAAGTAAGTGATTACTTGCGTGTTATGTTCACTGGTTGCTGGCTCGGTAAATTCAACCTCCTCAAACAAGATGTGTAAGAAAGTACCTGGGCGAGCACCACGAGGGAACGTAAAGATAGAGCGTTCAGGCTCAATCAACTCAGACTCATCCTGCTCATCAGCCGAGTCAATATCAAAACCAGACACCTCAATGGTCGCGTCATGGCTCGCGCCGTGACTGCCTTGCTTTACAAGCCCCGAGTAACTGGTGATACGCCAAGCTCGGTCGATTGAAGCCTTGAGTTCATTAGCATGTAAGTCGTCACTCACTTGCTCTGTTTGTACAAACACCTGTTCATGAGCGGTTGGTGTTTCGGCTAACAGCACACTTGAATTTTTGCCTTCAATTGCCGTTAGAGCTTGATGCAATTCGGCAATACCCTGCTCTTGTCCGTTTTGAACCAAGTAGCCCATCGCACTCAAATGCACGCCTGTCGGTTCTTTGGTTGAACGCCCTTTACGCAGTGGCGCTATACCAATAAAACAGCCATAAACCGCACGAGTCAGCGCTACATAAACCAGGCGCAAATCTTCCGCTAGTCGTTCTTTATCGGCTTGCGCTAAGGCACTGTCGCTGCCAGTAATATCGAGTACTGTGGTGTCTGAATCATGGTCGTAGAACTTACCTTCACTCGCTTCACGATAGCTTGCAACGAACGGCAAAAATACTAAGTCATATTCCAAGCCTTTCGATTTATGAATGGTAACGATTTGAACCAAGTTTCTTTCTGATTCAAGGCGTTGAATGTCGTCGTCACTGCCACCTAAACCATTTTGTGCATCTGAGATTGCTTCAGCCAGCCAACGCAACAAGCCATAGTCACTGTCGAGTTCTAGTCTTGCTTGTTGCAACAATTCGCCAATGTGCATTAAATCAGTGAGTGAGCGCTCACCATTTTCTTCTTCCAGTAAGCGTTCCGCGAGATGTCGTTTACTGATCACGCTGCGAAGCATTGGCAACACGCCGCGCTGAAGCCACAACTTACGATATTCTCTAAACTCGTTAACGACGTTTTCCCACACCACTTCATCGTTGTTGAGTTCATCCAATGATGCGGCATCCAGAGCAAACAACTCCGACGCTAAACTGGCGCGTAATGCTCGGTCATTTTCAGGTGTCAGCACCGCCTGCAACAAACGTTGAATATCTTGTGCGACAAAGCTGGTGAACACACTGTCTCGGTTGGATAAATACACGCTCGCAATGCCTTGTTCCGACAACGCGTTCTTAATCAGACGACCTTCACTACCGGTTCGAACCAAAACAGCAATATCACCCGCATTCACTGCATGTTGTTTTTTGCCGTTATCAAAATAGGCTTGTTGATTTTGAGAAGCGGTCAGAATAGTTTGAATTTGACTCGCTGTCGCTTCTGCCATTGCCTTGTGATATTCACCTTTCGGCAATGGCTTATCTTCAGCCTCTTGCAGCCAAAAGGTAAGTGCGTGCTGAGTTTCTCCGTTCATCACCCATTGGCGTTTGTCGGCTGATGGACTGGCAGCAACGGGCAAAAATGGAATGTCTTGATCGTAGATAAACGGGCTGTCCGAATTCATAAACACTTGGTTTACTGCACTGACCATATCGGCACTTGAGCGCCAGTTAGTGCCTAAGGTGTAGTGAGCACTAACTTGGTTTCTCGCCTTGATATAGGTAAAGATATCTGCGCCACGGAAGCCATAAATCGCCTGCTTTGGGTCACCGATCATAAACAAGCCGCACTGCGGATTATCAAGATAGATTCGGCTAAAAATACTGTATTGCAGTGGGTCGGTATCCTGAAATTCATCGATCATCGCCACCGGGTATAAGGTACGGATTCTCTCCACCAGCAGTGACTGCTCATCGACATCGATCGACGCAGATAACTGGGTCAGTAGGTCATCAAACGACAACCACTGCTTTTGCTGTTTCGCCTTGGCGAGCATAGTTCGACAATGAGTAATCGCATGCGCCAATAACGGAGCTTTCAAATCAGCTGGGTGATTTAAGAAATCCTCAATCGCTCCGAAAACTGCATGCTGAGGTGCAGTGCCTTTCGGTGTTTTTTCAATGAGAGTGGCTTGCGAGAACTTCTCTAACTTATCTGGATATTGATAATCATGAGTGTCGCTCTGCGCCCATGCTGTCACCGCTTCTAACCATGTCGGCAGAGACTTCTTGGTGTAGCTACGTTTGTTCACATCCGAAGCAGAGATCAAAGCCAAAAAGTCCGCTTCGGATTCACACCATAGCGCTTTAAGTTGCTTCACTTTATCTAGGTTTTGGTTGTGCAGAGTTTGCAGGTCGCCCGACATCGCATCTACCGTCAATTTCAGCGGAGATCCTGTCAGATAACGATTTACGTCTGCTAATAACGCAGCCGGTGAACCCCAAATATTACGAACCTCACCAGCCAGTTGAATGGGCAGCGGGTAAAACTGTTTACGCCAATAGTCAGCAACTACTTGTGCTTTTAGGTGGCTTTCATCGGTCACAAATTCGTTATCAAAGCGGCTTCCAGACTCAAAAGCATTTTGAGTCAACATTCGCTGACAGAAACCGTGAATGGTGTATACCGCAGCCTCATCCATTTGTCTTTCAGCGTTAAGCAGAGTTTTAGCCGCGCCAGCATGATCATCGATGGCTTGTAACAAAGGCGCAATCACTGGGTCGTCACTTTGCCCACGTGCAAACGCAATGCGTGCATCATGAATACGAGCACGAATACGATCTCGCAGCTCAGCCGTAGCTGCTTCAGTAAAGGTCACCACCAGAATTTGGTCTACGGTTAGCGGCTCATGGTGTCGAGTGGCTTCAGTCAGATCACCTTGTGGAGCGGCCGTGCCATGCCCGAGCAGTAGGCGTAAGTACAAGCCAGCGATGGTAAATGTTTTACCTGTACCCGCTGATGCTTCAATTAAACGCGCGCCATGAAGTGGAAACGTCATGGTATCGAGTGTCTGTGGAGCGATTACCTGAACACTGCTTGTGGTCGTCATGCCTTACTGCCTTCTGATAAATGTGTTGTTACAAATGTGACCTAGCGTGGAAAACGTCATTCAATTTACGTCCTACGCTAATTTGTTAATAGTTAGTGCGATCTCTCTCACGGATCAATTCGGATCGCCTCGCTACTATGCGCCCACGAGTTCAGGAGCGCATACGAGTTTTGTACTTTATGGCGTTACTTTGAACCACAGAATAATGGTCCCTCTGACCTGTGGCCGTACAGCGAACGCCCTACACTAATAATGATTTACTGGCGGCCACTTTATTTCCTGTAACTTGCTTCTCTTCACTTTGATTCCCTTCACCAGGAAAGTAAGCATCCCAAATGCTTACCAGCGACTCTCTTTCGTTTTTCATTAATTCAGCGCACACGCTACTGATCTTGTCGATCACAGCCACTTACTCCTGATCTTCCAGATCGGCAGCCGCCAACCTTGCCGCCTGTAACACAAGCGTTGAATACATACGCGACTCAGCCGCCAGCTCCTCGTCCCACTTAGGCCAAATACGCGAGATGTAGGTATCTCTACCCTCGCCCGTGAAAGCGAAGCTATCATTAAAAGTATCGGCCATTTTCTTGAGCGACTTCTCTTCATCATCGACCCATTTACCACGGCTAAAGCCCGCTTCAACGCCGGCTAAGGCGGTTTTCGGGAAATACGGCAGTGGTGCAGTCATACCTTGATAGAACAGTCGCACTAACTCAGCTAATAAACTCTTCGCCTGCTGCGCATCGCCGATAGGTTGTAGCGTTTGGTGAACCACGCCTTCTTTTCTGTCATAGCCAATAATATGAGTCGTTTTTCCGTGTCCCATAACAGCGCAGGATAGATGATCAATCCACGCAGCCAAGTAATCTTGAGAGCGTATTTTGCCGCTACGAAAACGCACTAGACCTGATTGATAGTTTTGAGTTAACCACCCCATCAAGCGAACAGGCTTACCTTCGCCTAACACGTCAAATTCAATATTTACCTCGAGATCTTGTTGTGGCTGCCCACTTACAAATCGAATCTCTTTGGCTAAGTCTTCTGCTTGAACGCGGTTGGTTTCAAATTCGATATCACCAAAAGCGCCAACCGGTAATCGACCTTGAGCTTTTTGCTCAGAGACAAACAAGCGAACCGCTTCATCCGCCCCTTCAGGATGATCGAGTAATACTTGAAGCAAAGCGTCTTTTAGTTGGAAACTTTCTAAACCATTAAGCACGAACGGTTCATCGTCTTCCATTACCGGAAGCGGGGGCTCAAACACCACTTTTAGGCGGCGATTAAAGAAGTATTGCACTGGCAAGCGCCAGAAACGCTGCAGCTCAACCAAATCCAATTCCAATGGATAGGTCGCACCAAGCAAATAGTCATCCAAGGCACGATTGAATTCACCACTGCGTTCACCGGAACGGTTAGCCGCAGGAAGCCATTCTTTGGCGTAGCTCAATACATGACCTGCATCACCTTGCGTAAAGGCTGCTGGGCTAAATGGTGTCATGGTGTGTTCAAAGCTGATTGCTTGAGTCAGTTTGATACCAGAATCATCACTTGGTAACGCTTGATCTGCACTTAGGCAGTAGTTCTGGTGGCAGTACTCAATCAACTCAGAAACCAACACCGACGGTACTCGCTCAGTATTATCTTGAATCGAACGGCCGACATAGCTGATGTATAAACACTCTTGTGCTGACAGCATTGCTTCTAGGAATAGATAACGGTCATCATCACGACGAGAACGATCACCAGGTCGAGTGCGCCCGTTCATCAGGTCAAAACCTTCTGGCGGCATTGAGCGAGGGTAAACCCCATCATTCATGCCTAACAAACAGACGGTTTTGAACGGAATAGAACGCATCGGCATCAAGGTACAAAAGTTAACTTGTCCCGCTAAGAAACGCTGACTGATACGGGCGCCCGACAGTTTATTATTTAAGTACTGATAGATGATACTCGGCGACAACTCTTGCTCATACAAGGCATCATCAAGCTGTTCATTCAGTTGTGAAAGTGCATCACGAATCGACTTAAGCACCACCTCACCTTCCAGCTCAACCGCAAAAAAATCATCAATCATTTGCAGCAAGGTTTCACGCCACATATCGATTGATTGGGTTTCAGTTAGTCGTTGGCGGTAATGAGCGATACGGTCAATAAAGTGCGCTAACTTACCCGCAAGTTCGGCGTTAATACCCTGAACTTCGTTATAAGCCGCAATCGGAGAATGTTCAGTTTCAAACAAGCCCGCAGAGTCTGACATCGCATAGCCCAGTAACATACGCTGAATACCAAATAGCCAGGTATTTTGCTCAGTCGCAGGTAGATCAAATTCTGTTGCAGTTGAAGCATCAACCCCCCAACGAATGCCCGCCTCTTCAACCCATTGCTTGGCTTGCTCGAATTGAAACTCGTCAATACCAAAGCGTGCCATCATCGCAGGAATTTCTAACAGCTCTAGCAACTCAGAGGCTAAACAGCGCGTGTTCGGTAGCGCGACCAATTGCATGAAAGCGGTCAGAATTGGGCTTTCTTGGTCTGCAGTTCTATCAGAGATCGAGTAAGGGATATAACGCTCACCCGGAGCATTACCAAATACCGCCTGAATCGCTGGGCTATAAGCATTAATGTCAGACACCATCACGATGATATCGCGTGGTTTCAGGGTCGGGTCGGCATCAAACATCGCCAATAGCTGGTCATGAAGAACTTCCACCTCACGCATTGGGCTGTGACACGCATGTACAGTCAGTGAACGATCGCCAAGCTCAACCACCTGTTTATGATTGCTGGAATCTAAGATGTGATCATCTTGATGTTCTTCTAGCTGGAGAATATCGGCTTGCAATTGATGGAGCAGGCTGTCTCTCTCTACATCAATAAAGAACTCGTGCTCTTCACTGTCTGATTGAGATAGCAAAAACAGGTTATCTCTGCCCAATTTACCCATAGACGCCAACAAGCTATTACCGACAGCTTGGCTAGTATGCAGTTCATCTTCAACGTTGGCTTCAATGCCATCTTTCAAAGGTGATACTTCACCTTCTAGCTGAGGTAAACCATCAACCAACGCAAACTGCTTACGACGCTGCGCTTCAACTCTTGCCAAGTATTTACGATCGCGAATATCGCCCCAATAATGTTGGCAAGGGTTGGTAAACATCAAATGAACATCAATCTGCTCACCAAGTGCTTTCAACGCGTCCATATAACGAGGAGGCAGCGAAGAGATACCAAACACAAACAGACGCTTAGGTAAGTGTTGTAGCTGACCTTGTTGATTGGCTAACGCTTCAATAAAGTCGTGATACAAGTTACCACGGTGATACTTCGATTGGCCTTGAGACAGGGTTTGCTCATAGAGTGTCTTCCACAAAATTGGCTGCCAAGGATGTTCTTGTTGCCCCCCATCATCAATTAACTCGGCAACGGGCTCTCCCGCTTCCCACATCGCCATCCACTCCGGTCGATACACCAAGTAACCATCGAAGATGTCGGCAATTTTCTCTGCCAATTGGTACAACTTCGAATCATCTTCGTCGTTTTCAAGGTAGCGTTGTAGAGGTAAAAAATCAGGGTGGTCAAGCTTAGCGGGTAACAAACTCATCAGCTTCCATGTCATCGCTTCCTTGTTAAAAGCACTGCGTTTAGGTACATCAGGAAGCACTTGGGTAAACATATCCCAAATGAAGGTTGCTGGAAGAGGAAAGTCTATATTTGCTGCTACACCAAACTCTTTGGCGAGTTCCATCTTAAGCCATTGAGACATACCTGGGCTCTGAACCAAGATCTGCTCTTTTTCGAAAGGGTTGGCTAAAGGATCACTTTTGATTAAATGAACGAGAAGGATTTTTAAAGTATCGACTTTATTGGAATGGTAAACAGTAAACAAAGTGCACTCACGCTAATCTTGCCACAATATAAAGCCAGATTAGCATAAGTGCCGAGTTTGGATTAGGAATATAAGCTTATGAAATACTGAAAACTTAAGCTCCGTTTATCTTTTGAACTATTGCTTCTTACAATCTACTGCCTACCGCGCTTAGAACACGGTGAGGTTTGTAATTCATGTAATAACGAACCGCCACATAACCCACTACAAACGTTGCCACAATCAATTCTAGATACGCTAGGCCAAACACTTGATTGATGTAATGCGCTTCAATACCTTGTGCTTGCATCCACGCAGCCAGTTTGAACAAGGCTGTTGCACCAATCACGATTGGGAAGGTAAACGCTGCATAACCAGGGCTAAATGGAAGACGAAGTAGTTTGAAAAACGCCATATAGATAATGAACGTCATCAACACTGCAATACCAAATAGTAAACCAATGATCACAGGTGAAGGGTTAGCAGTAACGGTTAAGTAACCCGCCAAAGATAGGCTTGCCGGTGCTGCCATAATCGCAATCGTTGGTTTTGCAGCATCTGGCACTTCGTGAGAGAAGATCAAACGGTAAACCATGATTGGTAGCATTACTGCGTAAACCAATAAGCCGAATACCAAAGTCGCGTTAGCTACTGGCTCTAAAACTGGATTACCTGAGAAAGAGACGTCAGCGACGATAATACCGATCGGTGGCACAAACCAGCTTGGCACCATGTGGTGAATCTCAAAGTTTTTAGCTCTGTGGTACAAAAAGCTCGTTAGAAACACAACATGCAAAGCCACAGAAGCCAACCACATAGCTTCTTGTAAGAATTGAGAGATTGGCGCCAAAGACGCTGACACCACCATGCACCCCATTGCAAATGTTGGTACCACACTGCCGACAACAGGGTGAGCAAGATCTTCACGCAATAGGTGACCATGAATCAAAAATTTCACAGCTAAAACAAGAAGTAATACCGCCGCAATGCCAGCACTGATCCACTGCACCAAACCCGGTGTATGTAAGATACCTTGTGCGACTAGAACACCATCCCAACACCAGCCTAAGCTTGCAATTGCGAGTGCTAACCCTGCCATGGGTGTTGGAGCTCCTGTTAATCTATATTTAATACGTTGAATCATGTCAGCCTCTCTTAAACCTAATTCACTAAACTTGTGAACTCATCAGCTTGTTGAAGCCATAATACGCTTGCGCTTCGTTAAACAATATCCAATTATATATAACAAGTGTTCATCAATACTGAACAGAATCCATTTTCACCAGCAGAGTAAAACTAGGAATCTGATGGCTAATATTTCAATAAAACAGCTCAAAGTGTTCGTCACTATTACTCAGCACTCGACATTGACTGCTGCCTCTGAGGCTCTGTTTCTGTCTAAAGCTGCGGTCAGCATGGCACTAGGCGAAATGGAGAAACAACTCGGCCACTCTCTATTTGACCGGGTCAACAACCGATTAATTCTCAACCAAGAGGGACATAAGTTACTTCCATTGGCGGATGAAATATTACATCGTGCTGCTGGTATTGATGTTTTGTTCCGTGATGATCAGCCTTTAAGTGGCAATCTAAAGGTCGGCGCGAGTGACACGATTGGTAATCAGGTCGCACCGTTTATTTTGTCATGCTTTCGCGAACGAACTCAACATCAGGATCAAAGCTTGTTCATTTCAAACAGTGCACTGATCTGCCAAAAGTTGGTGGATTATGAACTGGATATCGCGCTAATTGAAGGAAAAACATTACACCCTGAACTCATTTCGAGTCAGTTTAGCAGCGATGAAATGTGCATTATTGTTAGTAATCAACATCCTCTCGTTGCCAAAGAAAAAGTGATTTTAAGCGATTTAGAAGACAGCCATTGGATTTTACGTGAATCAGGCTCAGGGACTCGCGAGTTTTTCCTTCGTGCCGTCGCACCGCGCATCGAACATTGGTATGAATCTTTTGAACTCAACACCACAGAAGCAATCATCAACTCTGTTTCTGCCGGTCTTGGCTTTGCCTGTTTGTCTCGTTTAGCTGCTCAGCGAGCGATCGATTCAGGCCGAGTAAAAGCGCTTAATGTGCCACTTGATATGAAACGCCGATTCTGGATGCTGGTCCATAAAGACAAATATCAAAGCCCACTGCTGAAATCTTTCATGAGTTATTGTGAAGACTGGGCGGCACATCAAGATTGAGGCCGCATAGTACGGGCTCCAACTGGACTTTTAACATCAGAAACTGTATAAAAAGCCAGTAAAATTTATCAAACTTAGAGGATTAACCATGGCTGTTATCGTCAAGTACGTGGTGGAACGCAACGGAGAAGAGAAAATGACTTTTACCTCTAAAGCCGAAGCTGACGCATACGACAAAATGCTGGATATGGCTGATGAGCTTTTTGAACTGTTAGGCAAAAGCGATTTAGTTGAAGATGAAGGCAAGCAAGAAGAACTTGCAATGTACCTAGCGAAGAACAAAGAAGAAGTTCTTTACGCATTAGGTGCTAAGCGTAAGCCAGCTCCGAAAAAAGCTAAGAAGCTTGAAGCTGTTGAAGACGCAGAAGAAGATGCAGCTTAACTAGCTGATACCTTTCTAAAAAACGTCAATGACGCCTCTAATCAGAGTTCGTTATTGGCGTTTTTTTATACTTATCGAAATATAATGAAGCTTGTTTATAGTCGAAATCGCTCTAAACATTCGCTTGCATGAAAGTGTGAGGAAGATCTAATCTATAGCCATCAGGTGATGGGGTTCCACCTAAGCTTTTGCTTCAACCGCCCGTTCTTTCCGAACAGTGCTAATGACTCCTACAGAATCGAAAACAGGTAATACTGTTGGACGTATCGCTATTCCTCCATTTTGAAATGGACTTAGTCTATTAAGACCAAGTTCCATGACACCTTTGGATTATCGATACTCAAGATCTGTAGTGAATTAGCCGCACCTCTTCCAACACGTCCTGTTTTCTCAACGCCCTAGGCCTTAAATGGCTCTATAAGTGAGAAAACATTATGCACTACTCTTCAGAAATTCAATCAATGTGCCCTATTCAAAGGGGTGATCTTCACAATTCAGCTCCAATTCCAGTTGAAGGCGCAATGGTTAGCCCAAAAGATGTCATCGCTATTTCTGGCTTAAGCCACGGTGTTGGCACTTGTGCACCACAACAAGGTGCTGCAAAACTGACTCTTAACGTAAAAAACGGCATCATCGAAGAAGCATTAATCGAAACGATTGGTTGTTCAGGTATGACTCAATCTGCCGCGATGGCTGCGGAAATCCTCACCGGAAAAACCATTCTAGAAGCGCTGAATACTGACTTAGTATGTGACGCGATCAACGTAGCGATGCGCGAAATCTTCCTGCAGTTTGTTTACGGTCGAACTCAGTCTGCTTTCTCTGAAGGTGGCCTAGAGATCGGCGCAGCACTAGAAGACTTAGGTCAAACACAGCGTAGCCAAGTCGGCACCAGTTATTCAACCTCAGCGAAAGGCGTTCGTTACCTAGAACTTGCAGAAGGTTACGTAACTAAGCTTGCACTTGATGATCACAGCGAAGTGATTGGCTATGAATATCTCAACCTCGGCAAAATGATGAAGGCGATTAACCAAGGCGTACCAGCGAACGAAGCTGCTGACCTTGCGACAGGGACTTATGGTCGCTTCGACGAAGCCGTGACCACCATTAACCCACGTCAACAATAATTTTTGCCAATAAAAGAGGAAAGATATGATGAACACTCAATTTAATGAATCAGTAACTCGCGTATTGGCAGAAATGAACTTCGACTCTTTAGAGCAAGCAAACCAATACTGTTTATCACATAATGTCGACCCAAAAGCATTAGTGATGGACACTCAACCTATCGCATTTGAAAGCGCAGCTGACGCTTACACTCTTGGTGCAGCATTGGCTCTGTTCCGTAAAGCGAACAACGCAGAACAAGCAGCGAATATCATTGGTGAAGGCCTTCAAGCATTCACAAAACCCGGCAGTGTTGCGGAGCAACGCCAAGTCGGTATCGGCCATGGCGCACTGGCTGCTCGCCTTCTCAATGAAGAGAGCCACTGCTTTGCTTTCCTTGCAGGCCATGAGTCTTTTGCTGCTGCAGAAGGTGCGATCAAGATTGCACTGAACGTGAACAAATCACGCAAAACACCATTGAAAGTTATCTTGAACGGTCTAGGTAAAGATGCCGCTTACCTAATCTCTCGCATCAATGGCTTTACTTATGTTCGCACTCAATTTGATTACCAAACGGGTGAGCTAGTTGAAACAGAACGTCGCCGCTTCTCACAAGGCCCTCGTGGCGAGATCTTGTGTTACGGCGCTGATGATGTACGTGAAGGTGTAGCGATCATGCACAGAGAAGAAGTGGATGTGAGTATCACGGGTAACTCAACCAACCCAACACGCTTCCAACACCCTGTTGCTGGTATCTACAAAGCAGAACGCACTCGCCAAGGTTTGCCATACTTCTCAGTTGCTTCAGGTGGCGGTACAGGTCGAACATTGCACCCAGATAACGTAGCAGCAGGCCCAGCGTCTTACGGCATGACCGATACCATGGGCAGAATGCACGCTGATGCTCAGTTCGCAGGTAGCTCTTCAGTTCCTGCTCACGTGGCGATGATGGGCTTCATCGGCAAGGGCAACAACCCAATGGTCGGATCGACGGTTGCATTGGCTGTGGCAGTGAGTGAATCTCAACACGCATAACGACAAAGTGAGTCCCACAATCTGCCTGTTATGTAGAGTCTGTTAGTTGAGAATCAAGCAATAACGGACGACTAAAACTCTACACCTATCACTAAAACCAAACAGCCAGCCTTATGCTGGCTGTTTTTTATTCACACTTGCTCTACTATCTATTTCTAATAATTATTTGTATCTAAGATTAAATACATTCTGCTGTCGTATTTAACTACATATTTTCAAAGGAATAATATGAAAGAGCTCATCATTCATACCATTACCGTGTTCATGGGCTTTTTTGCCATCATGAACCCTATCGCCAACACACCGATCTTTCTTTGATTAACAGGTGATAATGATAGGGAAACGGTCAAGTCTATCGCTTTCCGCTCAGTGTTCATCGCCTTCATCATCGTCAGCACCTTTGCTGTCTCGGGTAAACTCATCTTCGACCTCTTTGATATCACGCTTTACGCGCTTCGTATCACCGGCGGGATCCTCGTGTTCTTGATTGGCTTTCATATGCTGCAAGGTGACTCAACACACTCTAAAGCAAAAGAGAAGGTCAACTCAGACGCTCAACAAGATGCGGCGCTCAGTATCGCCGTCTCGCCACTGGCAATGCCAATCTTAGCCGGACCGGGCACCATTGCCACCGCGATGAACTTTGCCAGCACCGAAGGCATCTACGAAACCATCATCACCATCGTCGCCTTTGGCCTACTATGCGCCTTAACCTACGTATTGTTTGTATTTGGCGAGCGCTTCGTTAAAGCCGTTGGACCAAGTGCATTGAATGTAATTACCCGAATGATGGGTTTGATACTCGCCGTTATTGGTATGCAGATGCTGATTGAAGGTATTGAACAAGCTCATAAGGCGCTGTTTGTTTAAGCTCAGAACAACAAATTTCTGATACAAAAATAGCCAGCGATTCGCTGGCTATTTTCTTTGGCGCTTTTGTTTACGAATTATAAATTAGTTCGCAGGGCAGCCTTTTACTTCTAAACCTTTACTCATGTAGATTAGATCACCATCCGCTGGTGCGTAATTCGCTGCAGTGACATCAGGGTTCTTAACAAAGAATTCGCGCAGTACCGAGGCATCCGTTAACTGTGTCGATTCAACGTCAATTACTGGGTAGTCATCACCACCAGCCGCACTGAAACTGATCACGGAGAACGTGTAAGTGTCTGCTAAATCAAAACCTTTGCCATTGATGTCTCGAATGGTCACATCACTCAAATCGCAGTCAACCGTTAAGCTGATATTGTCGAGTTGGGCATAAGCGCCGGATCCTGCAGTCTTCGTCGCAACAACGTCCAAATACGCTTTTACTTCAGCACCTGTCATCGTTGCTTTAGTCACGAAGTTCCCGAAAGGTTGAACCGTCAGTACATCACGATAAGCAATGTCTCCTGCCGCAATTGAGTCACGGACACCACCAGAGTTCATTACACCAAAGTCAGCATTCACCAATTCATAAGTGCGGTATGCTTCTCCTAACAAGTGACCAAGATTAGTTTGTTCTGAACGAACAACATCACGATCACCTTCCAGTTTTGCATCTGTCTTTGAGATGATGACATCGAGGAGATCTTGCCCTTGTTGTTGATATGGGTAGAGAGTAGCTTTTACAGCTGCATCAGGCTTTATTTCAGATTGAATAAACTGATAATCACCGTTTTCATCCTTCTCTTTTAGGTTCACAGGAACCAGATCGTACTTCGCTAAATGCAGTTTGCCGTCATAAAACTCAAAGTCAGCTCTGCCTACATACTTACCCCACTCGTGAGCTTGCATGATGTAGGTACCATTTTGCTGATCAGGTTTGCAGTCATCCCCTGGGTTGAAGTCGGCGTATTCATTGCCTTCCATACAAACAGGGTTTTGAGAGTGTCCACCAATAATTGCATCTAGCTGACCTTCTTCTAGAGAGCGAGCAAGCAATACATCGCCAGGCGCTTCACTACCATGCTGACCATCTGCGTAATGCCCCATATGCGTGGTAGCAAAAATCAGGTCAACCGTTTCATTGGCCTCTATTTCTTTTATGGCTTTTTTGATTTCAACTTGTGGGTCGGCAAAGTGAATTGTCGCGACGTTGTCAGGATTAACTAATTTAGCCGTATCTTTGGTTGTCAGGCCAATAACAGCAATCTTTAAACCATTAATGGTGAATACTTTATATGGAGAGAAAAGGCGTTCATCAGTAACTGTGTCTCCATCTTTGATATAAATATTCGCCGCAAGCATCGGGAAGTCAGCTAGCTCAGATTGCATCTCAAGCACATCCAAGGTGTTGTCGAATTCATGGTTACCTAATGCCATCGCATCGTAACCAAGAAGGTTCATGCCAACAAAATCTGGTATCGCATCCTGCATATCAGACTCTGGAACACCAGTATTAATGTCACCACCGGACAGTAGGATCGTCTCACCACCGTTTTGAGTCACTTCCGCACGAATACTATCAATCAACGTCTTACGAGCCGCCATTCCATACTCACCCTTACTATTTTCCCAGAAGCGACCATGGTTATCGTTGGTATGTAAAACAGTAAACTTGGTACAAGAAGCGGCAGTGTCACATGTCACTGCGATATCGTCACTGTCCGAGCCACAACCAACCATCGCTACGCCGATAGATAACACCAGTAAAGACTTAGTAAAATTCATAGAAGATCCTTTATTAATCGTTTTAATGTCGTTATGGCAGGCAATATACTGACATCTTGCATGGTTTTAGTGATCGTTCTCTTAATTACATGTCTGGAAAGTTGAGTATTTACCCTAACTGTAGGCACAAGCGATTAATCAACAGAAGTCGAATAATTCTGATAATAAACATGAATTTATAAAGAAAGTGTGACTCACTCTATTGATACGGCTAACAAGAGGATGGACTAAAGATAAGTGTCAGGCATGGAAATGAAATGGCACCGCGCTACTTAAGTAAGAACGCCCATATTTAAGAGCGAGGTATAATATCCGGATAATGAAAACTATCTCTCAAAAGACAAGCAATATCATTTTACAGACTTTATCCCGATACGCCCTTTCATAACGAGGGCGCTCTCTTTATGATGAACGCAATTAAATTAACTTTGCTAACGGCAGCGCTTGTTATTCGAGCCGTTGTTTTGGAATAGCAAAATCAAGACTCAACACATGGAGATTCAACATGGCTTATTTTTCACTAGCCTTCGGTACGGCAACCAAAAATCGCGACAATAAAATCATTGAAGCGTTCTTCCCTAACCCGCTTCTAAACCCAAGCGACGCTCTTGTAGCAGCTGTAGCTGAAGTGTCAGGTTACGCTGAAGGCAACCAAGCTATCGAAATCTCTGCTGCACAAAGCGCAGAACTGGCGAAGGCATTCGCAGCAAACGATGATGCAGCTAACGCATCTTTCGCAGAAAAAGCGGCAGCGTCTGAACAGCCACTTGTTCTTGTTGTTCTTGCTACTGACGAGAAGCCAGCATCAGTTGCTGAAGGCTTCCTAAAGCTACAACTTATCTCTAACCGCCTAGTACAACCGCACGGTACGGTACTGGACGGCATCTTCGGTCTACTGCACAACATCGCATGGACAAACGAAGGCCCTATCGACCTACCTGAGCTGGCTGAGCGTCAAATCGAAGCTCGCCTTGCAGGTCGTGCTCTGTCTGTAGATTGCGTAGACAAGTTCCCTAAAATGGTGGACTACGTAGTACCAACAGGTATTCGTATTGCTGACACTTCTCGTGTTCGTCTTGGCGCACACGTAGGCGAAGGCACAACAGTAATGCACGAAGGTTTCATCAACTTCAATGCTGGTACAACTGGCGTGAGCATGGTTGAAGGTCGTATCTCTGCGGGTGTTGTTGTAGGTAACGGTTCAGACATCGGCGGCGGCGCTTCTATCATGGGTACTCTGTCTGGTGGCGGTACGATGGTTATCTCTATCGGCGAAAACTGCCTACTAGGCGCAAACGCTGGTCTTGGCTTCCCTATGGGCGACCGTTGTACGGTTGAGTCTGGTCTTTACGTGACTGCGGGTACTAAGGTTCGCATGTTAGATAAAGAAGGCAACGAAGTAGAGATCATTAAAGCTCGCGATCTAGCTGGCGTTTCTGATCTTCTGTTCCGTCGTAACTCAATCACTGGCCAAATTGAATGTCTTGCGAACAAGTCTGCTGTTGAGCTAAACAGCGAACTACACAGCAACAACTAATCTAAGCGCTAGATGCTAGATGCTAGATGCTAGATGCTAGAAAATAATAAGCCGCTGGGGTTCAATCCAGCGGCTTTTTTGTATGTTCTGGGAATCATTATTGCCCCATTACCTATATGGAATCCACGTATT